>CAZAGL010000004.1:0-29846 GCA_964484435.1 uncultured Caulobacteraceae bacterium | reverse complement strand
TCAATGCGGGCTTTGTTTCCATCGGGCGTTCGGCCACGCCCGAATTCGGCCTCGATGCGAGCACGGAACCGCTGGAAAATGGCCCAACGCGCAATCCCTGGGATGTCAATTTTTCCGCTGGCGGCTCTTCGGGCGGGGCAGCGGCGGCGGTGGCGGCCGGCATTGTGCCGATTGCTCATGCCAATGACGGGGCCGGATCCATCCGCATCCCCGCTTCCTGCTGCGCCTTGTTTGGGCTCAAACCCAGCCGGGGCCGCACCAGTGTGGGATCGACCGACGAGATCGATACCTCGGTCGAGGGCTGTATCAGCCGCTCGGTGCGCGATAGCGCCGGCTGGCTGGCGGCCACGCAAATTCGGGACGGTGCCCTGCGCCCTCTGGATTTCATCACCGGCCCCTCCCAGCGGCGCCTGCGCATCGGCCTTTCCATTCCCGACATGCTGGGGCGCGCGCCGCACCCGGACGTGGCCGAGGCCATCGAAAACGCCGCGCTTTTGCTCCAGGGGCTAGGCCACCGCATCGAGGCCACGAAGCCTTTGCCCAACGGCGAAAGCGTGGCCCAGGCCTTCAGCCTGCTTTGGGCGTTCGGCGCGGCCGAAGAAGCAAAAGGGGCACAAATGGCCCAGCCAAACGCACGGCTGGAAGATTTGGTTGAGCCCTTCACCTTGGGCCTGGCTGAACAAGCCAGCCAGGCACCCAAAGGCGCGATCGAGGCGGCCATCGAGGTGCTGATCGCCTGCAAGCGCGGCTATGCCAGCCTGTTTGCCAATTGCGATTTGCTGCTTTCGCCGGTCCTGTCGCATCCGCCGCCGCCGATCGGCACCTTGGCCCCTACCCAGCCTTTCGCCAAGCTGCAGGCCGCCCTGCAGGAGTATGTGGCCTATACGCCGTTGCAGAACATCGCGGGCGCGCCGGCCATGTCCGTGCCTTTGGGCTGGAGCAAAGCCGGCCTGCCCATCGGCGTGCATTTCGCCGCCCCAATCGGCGAAGAGGCCATGCTTTTGGCCTTGGCCTATGAGCTGGAACAGGCCCAGCCCTGGGCTGATCTGCGCCCGGTTATATCTTTCCCGACCCCGCTTAGCTAGCCAAGCCGGCCAAGCAAGCCCTGTTCAATCTGCGCCCCTTCAGCTAGGGATGCGGCCCTTTATGTGAGCGGTCCGCCCATGACGCCCAGCGCCCCGACCCAAGCGGCCCCATCCGAGACGGCGTCTGCGCCCGCCCGGCCACTCTTGTCTTCGCTGTTGCGGCTGGCCGGGCCGGTGGCGCTGGCGCGGCTGGGCGTCATGGGCATGGGCGTGGCCGATGTGGTCATGGTTGGCCATCTGGCCCCGAAGGAATTGGCCAATCTGGCGCTGGGCTGGTCTCCCACTACGGTGCTGATGCTGGCCGGGATCGGGCTGCTCACTGGCGTTCAGGTGCTCAGCGCCCGCGCCATCGGCCAAGGCCGGCCCCAAGATAGCGGCGCGGTGCTGCGCCTTGGCCTGGTGCTCAGCGCGCTGGCCGGCGTGGCCAGCATCGTGCTGCTCAGCCTGTTCGCCGAGCCGATTTTTCGTGCATTCGGCATCGAGCCCGGCCTGGCGCGCGCGGCGGCTTTGGTGGCCAGCGTGCTGGGGCTCAGCCTGCCGCTGCATTTAATCTTCATCTCCGGCAGCTTTTTTTTGGAGGGCGTCAAGCGGCCGAACGCGGCCACGGCCATCATGTGGCTGGCCAATGGCGTGAACATCGCCGCCAATTTCTGGCTCATCCCGCGATATGGGGCGGTCGGCTCGGCCTGGGCGACGGTCTGCTCGCGGGTGTTCTTGGCCATCGCCATCCTGGCCTGGATCGCCTGGATGCCGCAAAACCGCCAGTTCCGGCTGTGGGGACGAAAGGCAGGCGCAGCGGATGCAGATCGCCCCAAAATGGCGGCCCTGCTGCGGATTGGTGGGGCCGCGGCCTTGAGCCAAGCGGTTGAAGCCGGGGCCTTCACCGGCATGACTATCATCGCCGCCCGCATCGGCGCGCAGACGGTAGCGGGCTATCAAATCCTGCTCAACGCCATGGCCGTGGTGTTCATGATCGCCTTGGGCTTTTCCAGCGCCACGGCCGTGCTGACCGCCGAAGGGCTGGGCCGGGGCGATGTCGGCCGGGCCAAGCGCGCCAGCTGGCTGGGCGTTTGGGTTTGCGGCGCGGCGATGGCCGCGTGCGGGCTGGTGTTTTTGCTGATTCCCATGGCGATTGCCCGCGCCTATACCAGCGATCGGGATGTGGTGCGCCTGTGCATCATGGCCATGCCGATCGCCGCTTTGGCCCTGCTGCCCGATGGGGTGCAGAGCGTGCTGGCCCAGGCCTTGCGCGCCCGCCAGGATAATTGGTTTCCCACCGCCAGCCATTTCATCGCCTACGCGCTGTTCATGCCGCCTTTGGGCTGGCTGCTGGCCGAGCATTGGGGCCAGGGCGTGATCGGGCTGATCCACGCCATATTGTGGGGCAGCGTGGTTTCGGCCGGGATCTTGGCCGTGCGCTTGCGGCATCTGACACGCGCATGAGGCCCGCCCCTATTCGGGGATGGATGGCGCGCCGATGGGCTCCAGGATTTCGATATCGAGCGGGGCGGCCAAAAGCGGGGCCAAACGCGGCGCGATCCGCAGGAAATGCGGCGTGCGCCCATGCGCTTCGAAGGCCTCGCGGCCGGTATAGCGCTCCAGCACGCAATATTCGGTGGCCGAGCCCTCCTTGCGGAACACTTGATACAAAAGGCAGCCCGGCTCGGCGGCGCGCACTTCGGCGGCCAATTCGGCCGTCGCCGCTTCAAACGCCTCCTGCTGGCCATCCACGCATACCAACCGCGCCACAACCGCGATCATCCTTGCCTCCATCCGTCAGCGAGCGGGGCTCAGGCCTTGATGCAAGCGCGCAAGGCCCCTAGCTAGAGGCAACAGGAGAACCCGATGACCGATGCAACGCAAGCGCAAATCCGTGACCTCATCGCCGGCAATGACATCGTGTTGTTCATGAAGGGCATCAAGGCGGCCCCGATGTGCGGCTTTTCCAGCACCGTGGTGCAGATCCTCGAGCATGTGGGCGTGCCCTTCAAGGATGTGAACGTGCTGGCCGATGCCAATGTGCGCCAGGGCATCAAGGATTTCTCCAATTGGCCCACCATTCCGCAGCTTTATGTCAAAGGCGAATTTGTCGGCGGCTGCGACATCGTGCGCGAAATGTTCGAGGCCGGCGAATTGCGCGGCTTTCTCGCGGAGAAGGGCGTGCTCGAAAAGGCCTGAGCCGAAGAAACACGCGCCCAGTCCATGCCGCATTGGCGGCGAATCGGTGCAGGCATGAGCCTTTCGGACGCGGAGGGCCTTGATGCGCCAGGCTAAAGCTTTGCCCCCCAATCGGCCGCGGCCCGGCTTTCTGGTTTGGCTGCGCAACAACTTTTTCTATGGAATGGCGGTGGTTTTGCCCTTCGCCATCACCTTTTGGCTGATCTGGAGCGTTGTCAGCTTCATCGATGATGGGGTGATCCCGCTTTTGCCCCCGAGCCTGCGCCCTGCCGCCGAGGCTTTTCCGGGCGCGGGCCTGGCCATCGCCCTGGTCAGCCTGACGGCGCTCGGCGCGCTCACCGCCAATCTCGTTGGCCGCTATGTGGTGCGCACCTCCGAGCGCGTGGTCAATCAAGTCCCGCTGGTGCGCACCATTTATGGCGGGGCTAAGCAGGTGCTGGGCAATCTTTCCGCGCCCAAGCGCCAATCCTTCCAGCAGGCCGTTTTGTTTGAATTTCCCCAGCCCGGCGTCTGGACCATCGGCTTCATCACCAATGAGAACACCCAAGAGATTTCCGCTATTGCCGGGGAAGATCTCGTGGCCGTTTACGTGCCCCAAGTGCCGGTGCCGACAACGGGATTTTTGCAATATCTGGCGCGCAGCAAATTGCGCCCCTTGCCCTTCGGCCCCGAAGATGCGCTGAAAATGTGCATCTCTTTGGGCATTTTGGGAGAAGGCCAAGCTTCAGCCCATGCGCCGCCGGCCAAAATGCCCTGAACGCGAGCCTATTCTTGGCCTGTTTGCTGCTGCATGACGAGATCGGCCAAGCGATCGATTTCCTCGGAAAGGCGCTTGATTTCCGCGCGCAGCAATTCCAGCTCCCAGGCGGAGGGCAAAGCATGCGGCTCCACCTCCGTGCCGGCGGAGGCGATACGGGCCGAGGCGGCGCTGAAAAGCGTTTCGCCCCGGCGCAGGAAAATCACCGCCCGCTCCGTCAGGCGCAGATCCTCCGCCAAGCCCGATGGCGAAGACGCCCCCTGCATAAGGGCCGCAGCCAAGCCATCGCTGAGCTTTGTCGCGCTGAGCCGCGCCCCCAGGACATCGCGCTCCAGCCGCCCCTGCACGCCCATGCCATCTTTCGGGACATGTGCCAGATAGGCCTCCACGCCATCGATCGGTTCGGCACCGGGCGCGCGCCCATTTAACAAAACATCCGCAAGCGATTCTTCGGCCTGCGGAGCCCAGCCATCGCGCGCAGCCTCCATGAGCAGCGCCCGGGCGGTTTCGCGCAGGCTTTCCTCCCAGGGCAAGACAATGGCCGATTTGGTAGGGGAAGGGGCCACGGTCACCGTTTGGCACGCGCTCGCCAAAGTCGCCACCAATACCGTAAAAAGCCGCGATCTCACGCCTTTGCCGCTTGCCCTCCTCGGCGCGGACCCGTAACCGTGAGCCATCCTGCGCAAACGCCCACCCTCTTTCCCGAGCGCCAAGCGGCGCTGATCCTGCAATTGAAACACCGATATGGCCTCAAATTCCGCACGCCGCCAGTTATACCCCGCGATCGAACCGTTCCAGACGCAATTGCTGCAGGTTTCGGATCGGCATACCTTGTATTTCGAGCAATCGGGCGATCCGCAAGGCATTCCCGTTCTGGCGCTGCATGGCGGCCCCGGTGGCGGGGCCAGCCCGGAAATGCGCCGGCTATTCGATCCGGCACGCTATCGCATCATCCTGTTCGATCAGCGCGGCTGCGGGCGCTCCACGCCCTATGCCGATCTCACCGAAAACACCACGTGGGATCTTATCGCCGATATCGAAAAATTGCGTGCGCGCCTCGGGGTTCAGCACTGGGTGGTCATGGGCGGCTCTTGGGGCTCGACTTTGGCTTTGGCCTATGCCGCCACCCATCCCGAGCATGTGGCCGGCCTCATCCTGCGCGGGGTGTTCTTGCTGCTGCGCTCCGAGATTCAGTGGTTTTACCAAAACGGGGCCAGCAATATCTTCCCCGATGCGTTTGAGCGCTATGCCAGCGTCATCCCCAAGGAAGAGCGCGGCGATCTCGTGGCCGCCTTCCACAAGCGCCTGATGTCCACGGATCGCACTGTGCGCCTGCGCGCGGCCAGAGCCTGGTCCTGCTGGGAGGGCGAAACGATTTCGCTTCAGGGCCCCGATGGCCTTCCCGGCCGCTTTCGCGATGATCAATTCGTCGAGGCCTTCGCCCGCATCGAAAGCCATTATTTCCACCATCAGGGGTTTTTCCCCAAGGATGGCTGGTTGCTGGATCAAGCCAAGCAGTTTGCCCACATCCCCTGCCGCATCATCCATGGGCGCTATGACGTATGCACGCCGCTTTCTTCGGCCTGGGCGCTCTCCAAGGTCTATCCCAAGGCCCAGCTAGAGATCATCCCCGATGCTGGCCATTCCGCGACAGAGCCCGGCATTGCCGATGCCCTGGTGCGCGCCAGCGATCATTTCGCCGATGCGTTCGCGCCGGCACCTTGAGCCTGGGTCAAAGCCCCGGCCAGCCCATCCAGCACCGCCCGCACGGCCTTGAGGCGTAGCGCCGGATCGGCCCAGGCCCCCATGGCGATCAGCTTGCCATCCGGGCGCAATTTGAATTCCAGCGGCCGCTTTTGCACATAACGCACCAGCTCCAGCGGATCGGGGAATCCGCCCTCGCGAAACAGCATCGATGCCCCCTTGGGGCCAGCATCCAGTTTGGCGATATTGAGACGCCGGCAAAGGCTTTTGAGGCCGGCCACGGCCAAAAGCTGCTGCGCCTCTTGCGGCATTTTCCCGAAGCGATCGATCAATTCGGCGGCAAAGGCTTCGCGATCGGCATCGGCATCGAGTTCCGCCAGCTTGCGATACAAGGACAAGCGCACGGTGAGATCGGGTACATAGTCTTCGGGGATCAGCACGGCTGCGCCGACATTGATCTGCGGAGACCAATCGCGCGCCCCCAAAACCTCTTCCCCCTGCCCGGTTTTGAGGGAATTCACCGCCTCTTCCAGCATGGCCTGATACAGCTCCACGCCGACTTCACGGATATGCCCGGTCTGTTCTTCACCCAAAAGATTGCCGCCCCCGCGCATATCCAGATCATGCGAGGCCAAGGTGAAACCGGCCCCGAGATTATCGAGAGAAGCCAGAATACGCAGGCGCTTTTCAGCGCTATCGGTCAGGGGCTTGTCATCCTCGGTGGTCAGATAGGCATAGGCCCGCACCTTCGAGCGCCCAACACGCCCGCGCAATTGATAAAGCTGGGCCAGCCCGAACAAATCGGCCCGGTGCACGATCAAGGTGTTGGCGCGGGGAATATCCAGGCCCGATTCCACGATGGTGGTGGAAAGCAGGACATCAGCCTCCCCCTCATAGAAGCGGGTCATCAATTCATCGAGGGCGCTGGCGGCCATCTGCCCATGGGCCGAAACAAAACGGATTTCCGGCACGTTTTTTTGCAAAAACAGCGCCGCCTCGGCCAAATCGGCGATGCGCGGCACCACGAAAAAGGATTGCCCGCCGCGATAGCGCTCTCGCAGCAAGGCCTCGCGGATGGTCACCGCATCGAAAGGGGTCACATAGGTGCGCACCGCCATGCGATCGACGGGCGGGGTGGCGATGATCGACATTTCCCGAATGCCCGAAAGCGCCAATTGCAGCGTGCGGGGGATGGGCGTGGCCGAAAGCGTCAGCACATGCACATCGGCGCGCAATTCCTTCATGCGCTCTTTGTGCTTCACCCCGAAATGCTGTTCTTCATCGATGACCAGGAGGCCCAGATCCTTGAAACTGATGCCGGGGCTGAGCACGGCATGCGTGCCGATGATCACATCCACGCGCCCGTCGCCGAGGCCGGCTTTGGCCTCCGCGGCATCCTTGGCCCCCACCATGCGCGAGAGCAGCCGCACTTCCAAAGGAAAGCCGCGAAACCGCTCCTTGAAGGATTTGTAGTGCTGGCGCGCCAACAGGGTGGTGGGGGCGATGACCGCCACCTGCTGGCCCGTCATGGCCACCAGAAAGGCCGCGCGCAACGCCACTTCCGTCTTGCCAAAGCCGACATCGCCGCAAATCAGCCGATCCATCGGCCGGCCCGAGGCCAAATCGCTCAGCACATCCTCGATGGCGGAAAGCTGATCATCTGTTTCACCATAGGGGAAGCGGGCGCAGAATTCATCGTAAAGCCCCTCGGGCGGGGCAAGGCTCTGCGCGAAGCGCGTCTCGCGCGCGGCGGCGATGCGGATAAGTTCGGCCGCCATATCGCGCAGGCGCTGCTTGGCGCGGGCCTTGCGCCCCTGCCAGGCCGCCCCGCCCAACCGATCGAGCTGCGCGCCCGTCTCTTCCGAGCCATAGCGCGTGACCAATTCGATGTTTTCGACCGGCAGATAAAGCTTATCGCCTCCCGCATATTCGAGATCGAGGCAATCATGGGGTGCATCGCCCACATCGATGGTTTTGAGGCCGGCATAGCGGGCGATTCCGTGCTCGGCATGCACGATGAGATCGCCGGGCGAAAGCGCGGCGGCCTCGGCGATCAGGTTGGCGGCCCGGCGGCGCTTGCGCGGGCGCGCCAACCGCTCACCGAGAATATCCTGCTCGGCCAGGATGGTGAAATCCTCGGTTTCAAAGCCCTGTTCCAGCGGCAAAACACACAAGATCGGCTGGCCCTTGCCCGCCACCAAGGCCTGCGGCCAATCGCGCGCATAGACGGGCTTGCCCAGGCCGTGATCTTCCAAAACGCCGGACAGGCGCTCGGCCGAGCCCTCCGTCCAGGCGGCGATCAGCACCCTTGCGCCGGATTGGATCAAGGCCCCGACATGCGCAGAAGCGGCTTCAAACACATTGACTTCATAGGTGGCGCGCTCGGCCGAGAAGCTGCGCCCGGCTCGGCCATGCAGATTCAGCACATTGGGGCCGATGGCCTCGGGCAAAGGCGAAAAGCGCCGCACCTGGCGCTGCTCCAGGCTGGCTGCCCATGCCGGCCCATCCAGATAGAGCAAGTCCGGCGCGGGTGCACGAAACCCGCCCGGCGTTTGGCGCGAGGAGGGGGCGGCGCGGCGGCTGGCGAAATGCTCCAGCGCCTGGGCATAGCGCTCCTTGGCCGCATCATCGGCCAGGGCATCGAGGCCGATCAGCGCGCCCGGGCCAAGATAGTCAAAAACCGTCTCCAACCTCTCATAGAAAAAGGCCAGCCATTGTTCGAGGCCGGAGCGGCGGATGCGCGCTGTCACCGCATCATAATTGGCATCGGCCCCGGTGCCGAACACTTCGATATAGCGCTTGCGAAAGCGCGAAACCGCCTCGTCATCAAACAACACTTCGCTGACGGGCATCAATTGCGCGCGCGCCACGCTGCCGGTGGAGCGCTGGGTTTCCGGATCAAAGCTGCGGATGGATTCCAGCTTGTCGCCGAAAAAATCAAAGCGCAGCGCTTCGGTCGCGCCGGGGGGAAAAATATCGGTGACGCCCCCGCGCACCGCATAATCGCCGGGGGCCCGCACCGTGGAGGCGCGCCCATAGCCATTGACCAAAAGATAGCGCTCCAGATCGCCCTCTTCGACCTCCATGCCGGCACTGGCCTCAAAGCTGCCGGCCGCCAGGCGCGCCCGCAGCGGCACGCGCTGCGCCACCGCCGCGACCGTGCTCAGCACCAGAAGCGGGCTTTGATCCTCGGGCTGGCGACGCGCCAAAGCGGCCAAAGCGGCGCAGCGCTCGGCGGCCACCGCCCCGCTGGGGGAGATGCGATCATAGGGCAGATTGTCCCAGGCCGGCAGGCGCAGAATGGGTAAAGCCGGCGCGAAAAACCGCACCGCCGCCTCGAAATTGGCGCAGCGCGTGG
Organism: uncultured Caulobacteraceae bacterium; assembly: GCA_964484435.1. GTDB lineage: Bacteria > Pseudomonadota > Alphaproteobacteria > Caulobacterales > Aquidulcibacteraceae. The sequence continues at coordinate 20,764 of CAZAGL010000004.1, read as the reverse complement.
CATCGCGCGCAACGAACAGCCCCAAGCCGCCGCGCTGCAGCAACGCCGCCGAAAAGGCCTGGGCATCCAGGCCATCGGGCGCGCCGGTGCACATCAAGGGGCCGACATCGCCAGCCAAGGCCGCGATCATCGGATCAGGTGCCCGGGGCACCGCAATCGGGGCTGTCACGGAGAGGAAATCTCCTGCGCAGGACGCGCCATCTGGCCCGCAAAGGCCCGAATCTTTTGCATCACGCCCCCTTCGAACTGCGCGGGCACCGCGCTGCGCCCGATGATCCAGCTGTACACATCCTGATCGGGGGCATCGAGCAAGCGCTCAAACTCACCCATTTCGTTTTCATCGAGTTGCGCGACCTGCGCATCCGCGAACGGGCCCAAAATGAGATCCAGCTCACGAAAGCCCCTGCGCCAGGCGCGAAAGCACAGGCGCTTGCAAACTTCATCCATGGCCTGTTCCAGGTTGTGACCCACGCGGCGAACCATGCTAAGGGCCTTGTGATAGAAATTCGAGCGGCCAGCCTGTAGATCGCAGAATGGCACCCAGCAAGCGGCGCTATAGCCTATCATGCCGGGAACGTCGACCTAACCCATACATGTCCATGCCCGTTTCTCCCCATTCCCCGCCCAAGCCCTTCGATTTGGAAGGGCTGCTGGCCCGCGCCCCGGGTTATCGCGGCATGCGCCCGGATGTCGCGGAATTATTGGCCAAGGTGGCTGGCGGGCCTTTGACGCGCGACGCGCTGTTTTTGGCCCCCATCGGGGCCATCGATCGGCGCAACCGGGTGGCCATCGGCGATGCGCGCGAAGGTGAAATCGCCACGATCGAGGCCGAAGTGGATCGCCACATCGCCCCTGGGCGCTCTAAAGCCCCTTACCGCGTGCGCCTGCGCGACGATACGGGCTTTTTGACCGTTGTGTATTTTCGCCCGCGCGTGGAAATGCTCAAGCGCATGTGGCCGATCGGCCAGCGCCGGCTGCTTTCCGGAAAGATCGAGGTGTTTGGCGGCGAACGCCAGATGACCCATCCCGATTATGTGGTCGATCCGGCGCGCGGCGAGGCCCCGCCGAATGTCGAGCCGGTCTATCCACTCACGGCGGGCCTGGTTGGCCGCCAGGTGCAGAAAACCATCGCGGCTGCGCTGGAGCGCCTGGGCGAGGCCCCAGAATGGCTTTCCGCCTCCAATATGGCCGCGATGAAGCTCATGCCGTTTTCCCAGGCGCTGCGCCTGCTGCACCGGCCGGATGCGCCCGAAGATGTCGCGGTGCACGGCCCGGCGCGCCTGCGCCTTGCCTTTGATGAATTGTTCGCCCGCCAATGCGCGCTGCGCCTGCGCCGCGCCGAGCGCTGCGAGCGGGCCGGCATGCGGCTCATCGCCAAGGGCGATAAGGCCGCGTCCATCCTCAAGGCCTTGCCCTTCAGCCCGACCCAGGCGCAAGCGCGCGCCTTTCAGGAAATCCGCACCGATCTGGCCGGGCCCGCCCCCATGCTGCGCCTGCTGCAAGGGGATGTCGGCTCGGGCAAGACGCTGGTGGCGGCGCTGGCCATGGCCGAAGCCGCCGAAGCGGGGGCCCAAAGCGCGCTGATGGCCCCCACCGAAATCCTGGCGCGCCAGCACGCCGCCGGGCTGATCCCGCTGCTGGCGCAGGCCGGGCTCGCCTTGGCGGTGCTGACCGGGCGCGACAAGGGCAAAGAGCGCGCAGCCATTCTCGATGGCCTGGCCAGCGGGCGCATCGCGGCGGTGGTGGGCACGCACGCGCTGTTCCAAGATCACGTGGCCTTCGCGCGGCTTGGCCTGGTGGTGATCGACGAACAGCACCGCTTCGGTGTTTCCGATCGGGCCCGCTTGGTCGCCAAGGGCGATGAGCCGAACGTGCTGGTCATGAGCGCCACGCCCATCCCGCGCACCCTGGCGCTTTCGGTGCACGGGGACATGGATCTTTCGGTGCTCGATGAAAAGCCGCCGGGGCGCAAGCCGATCCGCACCGCCGCATTGCCCACTTCGCGCCTCGAAGACGTGATCGACGCCATCACGCGCGCGATGGAGCGCGACGAGCGCGCCTATTGGGTTTGCCCGCTGATCGCCGAGAGCGAACTGAGCGATCTGGCCGCCGTCGAAGAACGCTTCGAATATCTGCATGAATACTTTGGCGATATCGTCGCTTTGCTGCATGGCAAAATGGCCCCCAGCGCCCGCGAATCGGCCATGGCGCGTTTTGTCGATGGCCGGGCCAAGCTCTTGGTGGCCACCACCGTCATCGAAGTCGGTGTCAATGTGGCCGAGGCCAGCATCATGGTGATCGAGCACGCCGAGCGCTTTGGCCTGGCCCAATTGCACCAATTGCGCGGGCGCGTGGGGCGCGGCGAATTGCCCGGCCATTGCCTGCTGTTGTGGCAGCCGCCGCTCTCCGAAACCGCGAAAAAGCGGCTCGATGCGCTGCGCCGCAGCGAAGATGGCTTTGCCATCGCCGAACTGGATTATGAAATGCGCGGCTCCGGCGATATCCTGGGCGTGCGCCAAAGCGGCCTGCCGCCCTTCCGTTTCGTGAACCCTGAAGAACACGGCAAGCTGCTGCTCTCGGCCGATCGCGAGGCCCGCATGGCCATCGATGCCGATCCCGGCCTCAACTCCGCGCGCGGCCAGGCCATCCGCACGGCACTGCACCTGTTCGGCTATGAGACCGAGCAAGACTTCGTGCAATCGGGCTAGCGATTTTCTCCCGCCAAGGCCTGCGCATAGGCCGCCACGCCCGCCTCCAGGCTGGTGAAGGCGCGATCAAAGCCAAGCAAACGCAGCCGGCCGATATCGGCCTCGGTATGGTATTGGTAGGTGGGGCGCAAAGCCGGCGGCGTATCGATCCATGCGATCGGGGCATTGACGCCCGTGGCCTGGCACACCGCCTGCGCCAAATCCCAGAATGTGCGCGCCTGGCCGGTGCCGACATTGAGCAGGCCCGCCTCGATCCGCTGATCCAGCAGCCATTCCACGACCGAAACGCAATCCTCGACCCAGACGAAATCGCGGGCCTGGGCCCCATCGGCGATCCCAGCCTTGTGGGAGCGGAACAGACGCAGATCTTCTCCCGCGTCGACGCGCCGCAGCAAATGCAAAGCCACGCTGGCCTGGCCAGCCTTGTGGGCCTCAAAGGGGCCATAGACGTTGAAAAAGCGCAGGCCTGCCCAAAAGGGCGGGGCCCGGCCTTTGCCCTGTGCCGCCAGCGCATAGACATCGAACATTTGCTTGGACCAGCCATAGGGATTGAGCGGGCGCAGCAGGCTGGGCGCATGGGGGTGATTGTCATCGCGAAAGCCCAGCGCCCCATCGCCATAGACCGCCGCCGACGAGGCATAGATCAAGGGCTTTTGCCGGCCGACGCACCAATCCCAAATCTGGCGCGAAAGCCGAAAATTCTGCGCGATCAGGCGATCGACATCGGTTTCTTCCGTCGAAGAGATCGCGCCCATATGCACGATGGCATCGAGGCCGCGCCCGTGGTGTTCCAGCCAAGCCAGCAGGCTTTCTGGCTCCAGCACATCGGCCAGCGGCAGGCCGAGCAGATTGCGCCATTTTCCGTTGGCCGCGTGGCGCAGCCGATCACAGATGAGGATCTCGTGATCGGGGCGCGCAGCCAAGCGCTTGGCGATCCTGCTGCCGATGAAGCCCGCCCCGCCGGTAATCAACAGCCGCATGGATGGCATAGCTCCCTGAACTGCGTGGCGCTAATGCCCCGGGAAACTGACAAGCGCATGCACCGGCACGCCGATGGCCGCGATGCGATCAGCGCCGCCCAGATCCGGCAGATTGATGACAAAGGCGGCGCCAACGACATGGGCCCCCGCTTGCCGCAGCAGCTTGACAGCCGCCTCCGCCGTGCCGCCGGTGGCGATCAGATCATCGATCAACAGCACGCTTTCGCCCGGGGCGACGGCATCGGTGTGGATTTCCACCTCGTCCTCGCCGTATTCGAGGGCATAGGTCTGGCGCAGGGTGGCCGCCGGCAGCTTGCCGCGCTTGCGCACCGGCGTGAAGCCGGAAGAGAGCTGGTGCGCCACCGCCCCGCCCAGAATGAAGCCGCGCGCCTCGATGCCCGCGACCTTGGAGATTCTCGCCCCAACAAAGGGCTGCACCAATTCATCCACAGCTTTGCGGAAGGCGCGCGCATCCCCCAGCAATGTGGTGATGTCGCGGAACAGAATGCCCGGCTTGGGATAATCGGGGATGGTGCGGATGGCGCTAGCGAGCATGGAATTTCCGTTGTGCGAAACGCCCGATCAGCGATTAATGCTTCACGCCGCGCCAGATCTGCCGGTAGGCAAAAAACAACAGCACGGTCAAAGCGAGGAGATAGCCTAGCACGGCAATTCCCATTTGCTTGCGCAATTCTGCCTTGGGATCACCCGCCCATTCCAAAAAGGTGGCGACATCGCGGGCCATTTGATCGGGCGTGGCCGGAGTGCCATCGGCATATGTCACCCGATCGGCCACCAGCGGCGGGGGCATGGCGATCCAGCCGCCACGAAAATAGGGGTTATAATACTTGCCCGGCACCTCCTCGATGCCCGGCAAGGGGGCCTCGCCATAGCCCGTCATCAGCGCATAGAGGTAATCCGCTCCGCCATGGCGGGCCCGGTTGATCACCGACAGATCAGGCGGATAGGCCCCGCCATTAGAGGCCCGCGCCGCCGCCTCATTGGCAAATGGGCTGGCGAAACGATCCGCGGGCCGGGCGGGCCGCTGGACAACATCGCCTGTGGCCCCATCGATTTCCGAGACATCGAACTTGGCGGCGATGGCCTTCAGCGCCGGGTTATCATTGGCGCTGATGAATTTGCCGCCATGCGCAGAGGGGCCGATCTGCACCTCCGGTGCGCCGGTCTCATGATTACGCACTTCGTAAGCCGCGAAGGGGCCGCCCTTTTCGCCGAGATTGCGATAGGACAGCGCATGCAGGCTATGGCAGGCCGAACACACCTCTTCATAGACCTGATAGCCGCGCTGCACGCTGGCCTGATCAAAACCACCGAGCGGCTTTGCAAAGCTCCAGGCCTGCTTGTGTGGGTGGCGCGCTTCTCCTGCGGCCAAGGCCGGCGAAGACAGCACGCAGTATATGGCCGCAACTGTAAGGGCGAATCCAAGGCGCATATCAGGCGCTCCGTTCAGTGGCGGCATCCTTCAGGACAGCCTTGGCGATGGTATCGGGGATGCGGCCCGGCCGCTCGATCAAGCCCAGCAAAGGCAGCAGGATCAGGAAAAAGCCGAAATAATACAGCGTCAACACCTGCGAGAGCTGCACCACCTTGAACTGGAAGGGCGGGATGGCCGCATGCATGCTGATCATGGCTGAGCCAACACGCGCTTCTTCGGCGTGGGCGCGGCGCTCCAGTTCGACGGCAGTCGGTGCGCTCACGCTGCCTTGGGCAACTCCGCCCGTGGCGGTGCGATATTCGAAGGTTTGAACATAGCTTCCCGATTGGAAAACCGGCTTATCCGGCAATTGCCCGCCGCACCAACCCAAGGCGAGGCACACCCCGACGAACAGGACGAAAGCCCAGCGGGCAAAGGGGCGAAAGCGCATGGAGCGCACCTTGGAGGTGTCGATCCAAGGCAGGATGAACAGCACCCCGATCGAGCCGAACATGGCCAAAACCCCGCCCAGCTTGTCGGGAATGGCCCGCAAAATCGCGTAAAAGGGCAGCAAATACCATTCGGGCACGATTTCCGCCGGCGTCACCAGGGGATTGGCCGGGATGAGATTATCGGGATGGCCCAGGGAATCGGGCGCATAGAACACAAACACCGCGAACAACAGCACGAACACCGCCATCGCGAAGGCGTCCTTGACGGTGTAATAGGGGTGGAAGGGCAATGTATCCGCGCTCGATTTCACATCCACGCCCAGCGGATTGTTATTACCCGGCACATGCAACGCCCAGATATGCAAAGCGACGCAGCCGGCGATCATGAACGGCAGCAAATAATGCAGGCTGAAAAAGCGGTTCAAAGTGGCGTTATCGGTGGCAAAGCCGCCCAAAAGCCAAAGCTTGATTGGCTCGCCCACCAAAGGAATGGCCGAAAACAGATTGGTGATGACCGTGGCACCCCAAAAGCTCATTTGCCCCCAAGGCAAAACATAGCCCATGAAGGCCGTGGCCATCATCAGCAGATAGATCACCACCCCCAAAATCCACAAAATCTCGCGCGGGGCCTTGTAAGAGCCGTAATACAGGCCGCGCAGCATGTGGATATAGACGGCGAGGAAGAACATCGATGCGCCAACCGAATGGATGTTCTGCACCAGCCAGCCGAACGGCACGTCCCGCTCGATGCGCTGCACGGAGGCGAAGGCCCCGTCGATGTTCGGCACATAATGCATGGCCAGCACGATCCCGGTGACGATCTGCACCACCAGGGCAAAGCTCAATATCCCGCCAAACGTGTACCAGTAATTGAGGTTTCGCGGCGTCGGGAAGGCCATGAAACTATCATGCGCCATGCGCAAAACGGGCAGACGTTGATCGAGCCAACGCTCAAAGGCATTGCCCGGCACATAGGAAGAAGGACCGCTCATGGGATGCCTCAGCCGATCTTGATCACGGTGTCGGAAATGAAAACATAGGGGGCCAGCACCAGATTGAGCGGTGCCGGCCCGCGCCGAATGCGCCCAGCCGTATCATAATGCGAGCCGTGGCACGGGCAGAACCAGCCGCCATAATCGCCAGCCGCGAATGTGGGAACGCAGCCCAGATGCGTACACGAAGCCTGCAAGATCAGCCATTCTTCCTTGCCGGGGGCCCCATCGGATTGGCGGATACGATCCACATCCAGCGCTGGATCGCGCATGGACGGGCTCAAGGCATCATCGCGCTTGGCGGAAGCGATTTCTTCGGGCGTGCGGTGGCGAATGAATACCGGCTTGCCGCGCCACAAAATGGTGCTTTCCTGGCCCAATTCGATGGCATCGAGGCTGACTTCGGTCGAGGCCAGGGCCAAGGTATCGGCCGCCGGATTCATCTGATCGATCAAGGGCCAGGCCACAGCCGCAACCCCTACGGCCGCCACCGCGCTGGTGGCGATGAAGATGAAATCGCGCCGGGTTGGCTCATGCCCCTGGGCCGCCCCCTCATCATGCGCTCCTGCCGGTGACTGAGTCACGCTCCACCCCTTAAAAAAGCCATTCCCCGCCGCCATCCGATGGCCAGCGGCAAGCTGGCGACGCAATCATCACGGCCAGCCTTCTGGAATCGCAGCCACACCGCCAGGGAGGCCTTACCGTGCGTCTCGCCTTGTATCAACCAGACATTCCTCAAAATCTTGGCGCAGCCATCCGCCTGTGCGCGTGTTTTGCCGTGCCACTCGATGTGATCGAGCCCTGCGGCTTTGCGCTGACGGATCGCGCCTTGAAACGAGCAGCGCTCGATTACGGCGAAAAAGCGGTGGTTTCACGCCATGATTCGTTCACAGCTTTTCTCAAGGCCCAAAGCACGCGCAAAGGCCGGTTGATCGCCATAGAAACGGGGGCAAAGCGCAGCGTGTTCAGCTTTCCCTTCCAAACCGGGGATATCGTGGTGTTAGGCCGCGAAACGGCGGGCATGCCCCCCGATGTGCTGGCCAGCGCGCATGTCCATCTGGCCATCCCCATGGCCCCGGGCCTGCGCTCACTCAATGTTGTCATGGCCGGGGCGATCGCCCTTTCACAGGCCTTGCACGTCACCGGGGCGCTGGAAAGCCTGCCCCTTCCCGGCTAATTACCCAAAAAATGGATCCAGAATCTCTCTCTCTCCACAAGGCCCAGGCCCGCGCCTGGTTCGAGCAGATGCGCGATAGCCTGTGCGCCGCATTCGAAAGGCTCGAAGATCGCGCCGATCCAGCCCTTTATCCCGGGCCAGCAGGGCGCTTCGTGCGCACGCCTTGGCAGCGCGGCGAGGATCTTGCCGAAGGCGGGGGGGTCATGTCGATGATGCGCGGGCGCTTTTTCGAAAAAGTGGGGGTGCATGCCTCAACCGTGAGCGGCGAGTTCTCCCCAGATTTCGCCAAGCAAATCCGCGGTGCGCAGGACGATCCGCGCTTTTGGGCCAGCGGCGTGTCGGTGATCGCCCATATGCGCAATCCCCATTGCCCGGCCGCCCACATGAACACCCGCATGATTGTCACCAGCGATTGGTGGTTCGGCGGGGGCGGCGATCTCAATCCCACGCAGGCCGCCCAACGCCGGCGCGATCATCCCGATGCCGAGGCCTTCCACGCGGCCTTTGCCAAGGCCTGCGCCCCGCACGGCGCGGAATATTACCAGCGCTTCAGCGCCTGGTGCGATGAATATTTCTGGCTGGCGCACCGCAAGGAGCCCCGCGGCATTGGCGGGGTGTTTTACGATCACTTGCATTCCGAGGGCGAAGACGGCTGGCAGCGTGATTTCGCCTTCACCCAGGATATCGGCCGTACATTCCAGCACGTTTATGGCCAAATCCTGGAGGGCCGCGCGGGCCAGCCTTGGTCCCCCCAGGATCGCGAAGAGCAACTCTTGCAGCGCGGCCGCTATGCCGAATTCAATCTGCTTTATGATCGCGGCACCATTTTCGGCCTGAAAACCGGCGGGAATATCGAGGCGATCCTGTCGTCCTTGCCGCCCGAGGCCAAATGGCCGTGAGCAGGGATGTCGCGCAAGGAGGCGCTACGGTGCCGAATTTTGCCCAGCACCAGGGCATATCATTCAAGCCCGGAGCGTGCGTTTCGGAATTTTCGGTGCCACACTTCCGAGATGGACGCGCCCGCAATATATTCGATCGGCTAAAGAGTCTAAGGAAACGGCATGGAACATCCACGAATCAGCGCCGCCCCTGGCGTGATGGGTGGCAAGGCCTGCATCAAGGGCACGCGCATGCCTGTCGAGCACATTCTCGGCTATCTCGGCGCAGGCGATAGCATTGACGACGTGCTTGAGGGCTACCCTTTCCTCGCGCGCGAGGATATCCTGGCGGCGCTGGCCTTCGCCGCAGATTTCTTGCGTCAAGACGGCATCGTCGCGGCGTGAAAGCGCTTTTGATCGATGTGTGCGTTGATCGCAAACACGTGGTGCCGGCATTTCTCGCGCGGGGACCAGGTGCCTTCACCACAGACTGGCTCGCCGCCGATGCTTCAGACATCGATATCCTGACCTTGGCATGCAACTTGGATCGGATCATCCTCACGGAAGATACCGATTTTGGAGAACTCATTTTCCGCGCTCAGAGCGGTCGGCGCGCCTGGGTAGTTTGGCGGTACCAGCTTTGGCCGCCGCCGAGGGGTGTTTCGTGGTTGTCGGGCCTCATCATTGCCGGGTTCGATCGTTTGTTTCGCCTTCTTCCGCTTGAGTTTTGCCCCCGATGGAGTGCTCACGGCCCGCATTAGGCCAAAGATCACACTCGCAAACACGCTCCGCGCTTCTCCGCGCGAAAGCACAGGGGGAGTGGAACTTTCGCACATTGGGGCGGTCATGCTCTCGTCGCCATTACCGACACATAACAGATGAAAACTCGGCTTGGTCGCACGGGGAGCCAAAGCTTCCGGGAGAAAAGCTTTGCGCGCTGGCCGGCTACGCTAGCGCCTGGACCACGGCCTTGAGCCGCTCGACCAAAGCCAGCTTGTCATCGGGAAAATCGCAATCGATCCACCAGGCCTCAACTTCTGCGCGCACCACGCCCACCAAAGGGCCCGCGGGCGTGCCCGCCGCGAGAATCTCCTCGCCGCTCAAAGGCAGATGCGGGCGCGCCCAGCTATCGGCCAAGGCCAGCAGCGCGCGCCATTGCGGCACGGCCTTGGCTTTGTTTTGCTGGGCCCAAGCCAAGCGCACCTGATCGCAGAAGGGCTCCTTGCCCATGCCATAGAGCGCGCGGCGCACCTCGCGCGGCGAGAGAAACGAGACCATGCGGGCCTGGGGGCGCAGGGCCGCACACACGCGCTCGCTTTCCTGGCGCGAAAGGCGCAGGCGCGCCGCGCAGGCTTGCGCCGCCCCATGCCCCGCGCGCTGCAGCAGCGCGGCAAAGCGCAGCAAGGGATCTGGCACGAAGTGATGATCCAAATCGGCTCCGATCAGCGCATCGGCCACGCTGAGGGCATCGGGCCCATCGAATTGCCCCTCGGGCAGGCATTGGGCCAAAACCCCAGTTTCGTGCATGGCATAGAGCGCGGCGCGCGGATCCTGCGCGGCCAGGAGCCGCTTCAGCTCTTTCCACACGCGCTCGGCCGAAAGCTGCGCCAACCCGGCCTTTTGCGCCGCGCAGGCCACCAAAGCCTCAGGCGCAAGCGCGCCCGCGCCATACCAAGCGCTAAAGCGGAAAAACCGCAAAATCCGCAGATAATCCTCGCGGATGCGCTGGCTGGCATCGCCCACGAAGCGGATGCGCCGGGCGCGCAAATCTGCGAGGCCTTGCCCGGTCGGGTCAAAGACCTGCCCGTCGGCATCGGCATAGAGCGCGTTCAGATGAAAATCGCGCCGCTGGGCATCTTGCGCCCAATCCTGCGTGAACGCCACTTTGGCCCGTCGGCCATCGGTTTGGACATCCTGGCGCAGCGTGGTGATCTCAAAGGGCCGGCCCAAGGCGATCAGCGTCACGGTGCCGTGCGCCAATCCGGTGGGCACGCTTTTCAGCCCCGCCGCCTCGCCCGCCTGCAGCACCGCCTCCGGCAGCAAGGAGGTGGCGATATCCACATCCTCGACCGGCTCATGCAGCAAGGCATTGCGCACGCATCCGCCGACAAACCGCGCGCCGCCCGGCCGTGCCGCCTCCAGGGCCGCCATCACCGCGCGCGTCGCCGGCGCCTGGAGCCATTCGCCATGGATTTTGGGCGCGATCATGGGGCCGCCTTTTCAAAATGGCCGGGTTTCAGCACGCCATGTTCCAAATGGGAAGGAACGAATTTCTGATCGCCACCACCGCCGCGTTGGAATGCGGCCAATGAGAGAAAAACCGCGGCGTTGAACGCCCCGATCAGCAGCAAATGCAAAACCGGCCAGCGCGGGATCGGCCGCGCATGCAGGCGCGCGTGCAGCCAATAGGCGAAAAACGGCGCGCCAAGCGCCAGGATCAGCACGCTAAGGCGCAAGAACATCGCCGTCTTCGCTCCATAACCGATCGCAGAGGGCTTTCAGCATGCCGGCTGTCGCGCCCCAGATGTGATGATCGGGATAATCCAGAACATAATACCGGCGCAAAATACCGCGCCACATCTGCGTTTGCGCCCGATAGCGCGCGCCATCCAGCACCAAAGCCAGCGGCACTTCAAATACCCCGGCCACTTCGCGGGGATCGGGGCGCAGGGTAAAGCCCGGCTCGATTAAGCCGATGATGGGGCGCACACAAAAGCCGGTAACCGTGTGATAGGCATCACCCGCCCCGATCGGGTGGATCCATTCGGGATCGAGGCCGATTTCCTCCTGAGTTTCGCGCAGCGCCGCGCCGACATGGCCCAAATCCTGGGCCTCCAGGCGCCCACCCGGAAAAGAAACCTGCCCGGCATGGCTGGGCAGATCGGCGGCGCGCAGGGTGAACAGCATGGTCCAGCCCTCGGGCCGCAAGATGATGGGGGCCAACACCGCCGCGGGCTTGAGCGCCGCCCCGGTCTTTGGGCGCAGATCGGGCGTGAGATCGAAATCAGAAAAAATCCGCCCCCCAAGCCCCTCTTGGCCCAAAGGCAACAGGCGCGCGCGCAGCCAAGCGCCAAGCCGCGCCGCATCGCCCGATTGCAAGGCCTGCATGGCGCTCATGAGCCCGCATCTTCCAGGGGAAAGAACACTCCCCGGCTGGTCACGCCCAGCACGCCGCCTTGATCAATCGCGCTCTGCGCCAATTCATAATAGGGCGCACGCAGCACCTTGGCCTCTAGCCCGGCGCGCACCAGCACGTAAGGCGCGCTCTGGCCATTATGGCCGCGTCCCATGCGCAGGCCATGCCCCGCTCCGGCCACCACCACATCCCCGACATTGGTTTGGAACACCCAGGCCGGCCCGCTCTCACTTTCTTCGATCAAATCGGCCCGGATGGCCACAAAGGGCGCATCTTCCACCTTTACACTGACTTTTTCGACGGGCGTAACGAGGAAATAGCCGCCCTCATCCTTGCGCAGGATGGAGGCGAACACCCGCACCATGGCGGGGCGCGAAATTGGCCGCCCCTCATGATACCAGCTACCGTCGGCCCGGATTTCCATGCCAATATCGCCGCAATGAACGGGATTCCATAAATGCACGGGGGGCAAGGGCCGGCCGGGCGCAAGGCCCAAACCTGCCAAAAACGCGTTCAATTCACCTGAAGGGCTGCTCATGCTTGCCAGATCGCCCAAAAAACGTCCCTTTGAGGATAAGGAGTGCCGCCAAGATGGACAATGCCGCACATAGCATGGAACACACAGACTTGGTCGGCGCGGCCGAAGCCGCCGCAGAGGCCCTGGCGCGGGCCCGCGTGGAGGTGGGCCGGGCGGTTTTTGGCCAAGAGCGCGTCATCGAAATGGCGCTGACGGCGGTTTTGGCCGGCGGGCATGTGCTTTTGGTCGGGGCACCGGGCCTCGCCAAAACCCGGCTGGTGGCCGCTTTGGCCCGCGTGCTGGGCCTCGATTGGGGAAGGGTGCAATTCACGCCCGATCTGATGCCCGCCGATATCCTCGGCTCGGAAGTGCTGGATGTCGAAGAGAGCGGCCGGCGCGCCTTCCGCTTTATCCGGGGCCCGATCTTCACCAGCCTGCTCATGGCCGATGAGATCAACCGCGCCTCCCCGCGCACCCAATCGGCTCTGTTGCAGGCCATGCAGGAGAACGAAGTAACGATCGCGGGTCAGGCCCATGCCTTGCCGCGCCCTTTCCACGTGCTGGCCACGCAAAACCCGATCGAGCACGAAGGGGCCTATCCGCTGCCGGAAGCGCAGCTCGATCGCTTCTTGCTGCAGGTCGATGTGCCTTACCCCGACAAGGACACCGAACGGCGCATTTTGATTGAAACCACCAGCCTGGCCGATGATCAGCCGGCCCCGGTTCTGGACGGGCCGCGCCTGATGGCCATCCAGCAGCTGGTGCGGCGCATGCCCGTGGGAGAAAAGGTTCTGGCGGCAATCCTGGAATTGGTGCGCTCGGCGCGGCCGGGGGGCTCGCCCGATGCGCGTGTCAACGCCCATGTGGCCTGGGGGCCGGGGCCGCGGGCCGGCCAGGCGCTGATGCTGGCCGTGCGGGCGCGGGCCCTGCTGCGTGGGCGCCTTGCCCCCTCGATCGATGATGTCACGGCTTTGGCCCGCCCGGCTTTGGTCCACCGCATGGCGCTGTCCTTCGGGGCCCGCGCCGAGGGGTTGGATGTCGAGGCGCTGGTGGATGATCTGGCGGCGCGCGCATCATGAAAGCCAATGCGGCCCCAGCCCTCGCGCAGGCGCAGGCCTTGGCCGGCGGCCTGCAAGGCATTCTGCTGGATGCACGCCGCCTGGCCAGCGCCCATCCCGGCGCGCATGGGCGGCGCATGGCCGGGCCCGGATCGGCCTTTTGGCAATACCGCGATCACCGCCCCGAGGATGGCGCGCGTGCCGTGGATTGGCGCCGCTCGGCCCGGGCCGAACGCCTCTTTGTGCGCGAACGCGAATGGGAGGCCGCGCAAACCGCCTGGCTCTGGCTGGATCCGGGCGTTGGGATGCGGTTTCATGAGGCCGCCGATCGCCCAACCAAGCATCACCGCGCGCTCACTTTGCTTTTGGCCCTCACGCTGCTGGCCTTGCGCAGCGGGGAGCGGGTGGGCGCGCTGGCTCGCACCGGGCCCTTGCGTGGGCCCCAAGCCAGCGAGCAGCTTGGCCGCGCTTTGCTGGACAGCCCCGCCTCGCCAAGCCCACCGCCGGGCCGTTCCAGCCTGATGGTCATCGCCAGTGATTTCTACGCCCCGATCCCGCACTGGGAAGGCAGGCTGCGTGCCCTCAGCGCCCATGCACGGGGGGGTGTGCTGGTGATGATCGCCGATCCGGCGGAAGAAGATTTCCCTTTTGAGGGCCGCGTTTTGTTTCGTGAGCCGGGCACGCGCCAGGAAAGTTTGATCGGCCGGGCCCAGGATGTGCGCCTCGCCTATCAGAAGCGGCTGGCAGCGCACCGGGCGGCGCTGCAGGCCTTGGCCCAGCGCTTTGGCTTCGTGCTCGTGCGTAACCGCACCGATCAGGCGGCCGCCTTGGCTTTGGGCGCGATGGTCACCGGGCTGGAGAGGCGGCACTGAATGGCGATCGGCGCGCTGTTTTTCGCGGCCCCCTTGGCGCTTCTGGCCTTTTTGGCTTTGCCCGCTTTGTATTGGCTGATCCGCGCCACGCCGCCAGCACCGGCAGAGCAGGCCTTCGCGCCGCTGCGCCTGTTGCTGGGGCTCAGCACCGATGAGGCTTTGCGCCAGCGCGCGCCCTGGTGGCTGCTGCTGTTGCGGGCCATGCTGGCCAGCCTGCTCATTCTCGGCTTTGCCCAGCCCAGCTGGCGGCCCAAAACCGCACCGGTGCCCGCCGCCGGCCCCGTCCTGATCGTCCTGGACGATGGCTGGACCTCCGCGCCCGATTGGGCCAGCGCCCGCAGCGCGGCCCTGCGGGCCGTGGACGAGGCGGCCCTGCGCAAAAGCGGGCCGTTTTATCTCCTGGCCAATGCCGCCCAACGCGCTCAACCCGCCGCGCTCGATGCGCTTTCCGCCGCCGAGATCAAGGCCCGCCTCAATGCCTGGCGGCCAAGCCCCTGGCGCCCGGATCGGGCCGGTGCCGCCAAGCGCATCAAGCAATTTCAGGCCGATACGGGGCCCAGCACCGGCTTTGCGGCCGTGTTTTGGATTTCCGATGGCCTGGACAGCCAAGGTGGCGCGCAATTGGGCGAAGCGTTGACGCAAATGGGGCCGCTGCGCATCCATGCCCCCAATTCCACCGCCCGGGCCATTACCGGCCTTCAGGCCGATGCCCAGGGCCTCGAAATCGAAATCCGCCGCGCCAGCACGGGCAATAGCGTGGCGGCCATCGCCGCCGAAACCCTGCAGGGGCGCTCGCTCGGGGCGGCGGAAATCCACTTTGCGCCCGGCGCCAATATCGCGGTTGCGCGCATCGCGTTGCCGCCGGCCATCGCGGCGCGGGCCGCTCGGGTGCGCCTGGTCGGTGAGGCGAGCGCGGGCGGCGTGCGCCTCGCGCCCAATGGCGCGGGCCGGCCCCTCGTTGGCCTCGTCAACGGCGCGCAGACGGCCCAGCCCTTTTTATCCGATCTGTTTTACATCGAAAAAGCCATTACGCCCTTCGCATCGGTGCAATCGGCGGATATCGAAAGCCTGCTTGGCCAAAAGGTTCAGGCTTTGGTCCTGGCCGATGATAGCGTGTTGCCCAATGCCGCGCAGGCGCGCCTCGAAGAATGGCTGGAAGGCGGCGGCCTGCTGATCCGCTTTGCCGGCCCGCGTTTGGCCAATGCCGATCGCCCCCTCGTGCCCAGCCCGTTACGGCCCGGTGCGCGCGCCCTGGGCGGGGCTTTGACCTGGGAATTGCCGCAGGAAATCGCAGCATTTCCGCCCGAAAGCCCTTTCGCGGATCTGAAAATCCCAGCCGATTTGCGGGTGCGCCGCCAGGTGCTGGCCGATCCAGCCAGCCTTTCCCAGGCCAGTGTCTGGGCGAGGCTGAAGGATGGCACCCCGATCGTCACCGCCGCGCAGCGTGGCCAGGGGCTTTTGGTCTTGTTCCATGTGACCGGGGGGCCGGCCTGGTCGGATCTGGCGCTTTCGGGCCTGTTCGTGGATATGCTACGAGAGACATTGGCGTTTTCCGGGAAGGCCAGCGCGGCCACCCAAAGTGCCGACACGCTCGGCCCCTGGAGCCCCGTTTTGCTGTTCGATGGGTTTGGTGCGCTGGCCCCGCCTTTGCGCCGCGCGCAAATCCCCGATGCCGTGGTTTCGGCCAAAATCCCCGGCCCGGCCTTGCCGCCCGGCCTCTATGAGCGCCCAGCCAGCCCGCAAATGGCCATTTCCGCCGCCGCCGAAAATGAAATCCTCACGCCCCTGCCGTTGCCAGCCAATGCCAGCTGGATCGGCGAAGCACGCGGTGCGGCCGTTTCGCTATCGGGCCTGCTATTGGGCCTGGCCGGCGTATTGGCGGCCTGCGATCTCCTGCTGGCTTTGGCCTTGGCCGGGGGGCTGGCACCGAAATGGCGGGCCGCGATCGGCGCCGGCCTGCTGGCCCTGGCCTGTTGGAGCCAAAGCGCGCCCCCCGCCTCGGCGCAAATCCAAGTGGGCCCGCCGCCGGGCTGGGGCCTCGATGTGCCGCTCGCGCCGCCGGAAATCGCCGGCATCGGCGATGTGCGGCTGGCCTTCTTGCGCACGGGCGATGCCCAGCAGGACCGCGCCACCCGCGCCGGCCTCGAAGCGCTCAGCGCGACGCTCTATGAGCGCACCGCCGTCGAGCCCGGCCCCGTGGCCATGCTCGATCCCGCGACCGATGATTTATCGCTGTTTCCGCTGGTGTTCTGGTCCGCCCCGTCCCGGCCGATCCCGCTCAGCGCCGCCGCCGCGGCCAAGCTGGAGCGCTATATGCAATTGGGGGGGCTATTGTTCATCGATACGCGCGGCATTGCCGGGAGCGGGGAAGGGGCCAGCCCGGCCGCCATCCTGCTCCAGGGGGTGAATACGCCGCCTTTGGAACGCATCGAACCCAAATCGCATGTCCTTGGCAAAACCTTCTATTTGCTGCGCATCTTCCCCGGAAAACGTAACCGCGCCATTGTCTGGGCCGAAAGCGCCAATGCCTCTGCGGCGCGCGATGGCGTAGCTTCCTTGATCATCGGCGACGGCGATTGGGCCAGCATGTGGGCGGATTCGCGCCCCCTTTCTGCGGATGAGGCCGCAAAGCGGGAATTATCCCTGCGTTTTGGCGTCAATCTGGTGATGATGGCGCTGACCGGCAATTACAAATCCGATCAGGTGCATTTGCAGGAATTGCTGACGCGCCTTGGCAATAATCGCGGCAAGCCCTGATGATTTTCGCAGGAAGCCTCGGTTTTGATCCCCTTGTGCCCTGGCCGGTCGTGATCGGCCTGCTGGCCTTGAGCGGCCTTTGCCTTGGCCTCTATGCCTGGCGCGGGGGCAAAGCCTCCCTGGCGCGCATCTTGGGCCTCGCTGTGCTGTTGCTGGCGCTTGCCGGCCCGCAATGGATCCGCGAAGGCCGCGAGCCGGCCAGCGATATCGTCACCCTCTTGGTCGATCAAAGCGACAGCCTGCGCCTTTCCGGGCGCCTGGAGGCCGCCAAGCAGGCCGGCGAGGCCCTGGCCCAGCGCCTGCGCGCCGATCCCAGCCTGGATGTGCGCGTTTCAGAGATCGAGGCCGATGAGAATGGCACGCCCTTGATCGGCGCACTCGAACGCGCCATCGCCGATATCACACCCGAGCGCAATGGCGGCGTGATCCTGATCAGCGATGGCCAGATTTCTGACGCGCCGGAACGCCCCAAAAGCCTCAGCGAGGCTGGCCCCATCCATGCCTTGATCGTCGGCGATCCCGCCCGGGGCGATCGTCGCCTTAAGCTGCTGTCCAGCCCCAGCTTTGCCATTCTGGGCGAGCCGATGCGCATCGAGGCGGTGCTGGAAGACCCCATCCCCAACGCGGCCGCGCAAATCGTCGTGTCCATCGATGGCGCGCCGGCCCAGCGGCTGAATGTGCGCACCGGGACCCCCTTCACCATCGCCGCCCAATTGGCCAAGCGCGGGGCCAATCTGGTGACCATCGAAGCGCAAGCCGGGCGCCAGGAAATCTCCCTGGCCAATAACCGCGCCGCCTTCCAAGTGACGGGCGTGCGCGATCGCCTGCGGGTGCTGTTGATCACCGGAGAGCCCTATGCCGGGGCGCGCGTCTGGCGCAATCTGCTCAAATCCGATCCCTCGGTGGATCTGGTGCATTTCACCATTTTGCGCCCGATCGAGAAATATGATCCCACGCCCCTCGATGAACTGGCCCTGATCGCTTTTCCGCACCGCGAATTGTTCGAGGAAAAGCTGGATCAATTCGATCTGATCATCTTCGATCGCTATCGGCGGCGCGGAATTTTGGAATATTCCTATTTCGAGAACATCGCCCGGCGCGTCGAAGCGGGAGGGGCGCTCCTCGTAGTGGCTGGCCCCTATGATGCGGGCCTCGACAGCCTCAGCCGCACGCCACTGGCGGCGATCTTGCCGGCCCAGCCACGCTATAGCGTTAACAACGCGCCCTTCCGGCCAATGATTTCGGCGATCGGGGCGCGCCATCCGGTGCTGCGCGGCTTGCCCGATCCCCAGCAATGGGGGCGCTGGGACCGCTTGATCTTATCGAGCGCGGGCAGCGGGGCCACCATTCTCACCGGCAATGCCAGCCCCCTCTTGGTGCTGGACCGGGCCGGAAAAGGGCGCGTCGCGCAATTCTGGTCCGATCAGGTTTGGTATTGGGCCAGGGGCCATGATGGCGGCGGGCCGCACGCCGATCTGCTGCGCCGGCTGGCCCATTGGCTGATGCAGGAACCGGAGCTGGAAGAAGAAAGGCTGACGCTGCGCGCCAGCCCGGACGGCCTGATCGCCCAGCGCGCCACCTTGGCCGATGGCCCCGAGCGGGTGGAAATCCACTCCCCCGATGGCGCGCTCCTTCCGGTGGCCATGAAATCCGTGCATCCCGGCCTGTGGGAGGGCCTGGCCCCCATCACCGCCCCCGGCATTTATGAAGCGCGATCGGGCATCCACCGCGCTTTCGCGGCCATCGGCCCGCTCAATCCCAAAGAAGCCGCCCGCCTGGAGGCCAGCGATGCCTTGCTGCGCCCCGTTTCCCAGCAGAGTGGGGGCGGCGTGTTTTTCCTTGGAGAGGATGGCAAAGCGCTCCCGCAAATACGCCGTATTGCGCCCAATGAGCGGGCCCAGGGGGGCGGCTGGCTCGGTGTGCGCAAAAACAATTCCTATGCCATCCGCACCTCGCAGGCCGAGCCGCTGGGGCCGGCTTGGGCATGGGCCCTGTTGGGCCTTACGATGCTCATGTGGGCCTGGCGGCGCGAGGGGCGCTGATCTTGCCCGCCAATTCCCGTTCATCCTCGCCCACACGGCCCAGCACGCGCGTGGAAGCCACTGGCACGCCCAGATCGATTCCCGCCGCCCGCACAAAGCCCCATTCCCGGAAAAAACCGAGATTTCCAATGGTCAAAATCGCCAAGCCTGCGCGATTGGCCACGCACCAGGTGACCATGGCCCGGCCCAGGCCTTGGCCGCGATGGCTGGCCCGCACTGCCAGCGGCCCCAGGAACAAAACCGGCGAATCGGCCAATTGCAGCCAGTATTGGCGGCAAACGCCCCATATTTCCCCACTCGGCCCAACGGCCACGCAGGAATGGTGCGGTGCCGGGATGGCGATCTCGCGCACGCGCTGCGCCGATTTGGCGCGCCGGCCGGGCCCGAATACCTGATCGAGCAGCGCCTCCACGGCCGCCTCATCCTCGGGGCCTTGCGCCCGCAAACGCACGCTTGGCGCCCAGTTATCTCGAATCATATTCACGTCGATCTTCTCGCCTGTTCATCACCGGTTAGTGTGGTTGCGGCATGGTGCATACACGCATCGAGGGCACCATGTTCAACCTGACCCAGGCACGTGTATTGATTGTTGATGACAATCGCCAAATGCGCTTTCTGGTCCAATCCGTATTGCGGGCCGTGGGCATTTACCATTGCCAAGAGGCCAGCGATGCCTTCGAGGCGTTCGAATGCCTCAAAAACACGCCCACCAATCTCATCATCACCGATATCGCCATGAAGCCTCTGGACGGGATCGAATTCACCCGCCTGCTGCGCATGGCCCCTGATAGCCCTGGCCCGTCTGTGCCCATCCTGATCATGACCGGCCATTCCGAGCGCTGGCGCGTCACCGCCGCGCGCGATGCCGGGGCCAACGGCTTCCTGGCCAAGCCGATTTCCGCCAAATCCATGCTGCAACATATCGGCACGACCCTGCAGGACACGCGTCGATTCGTGCGCACGGGCAGCTTTTATGGCCCCGACCGGCGGCGCGGGCCCAAGCAAGGCTTTCAGGGCCCCATGCGCCGCTCAACCGACTTTGATGACAGCTTCAACCTCGACTCCATCGACGATGTGCCCTATTCTGCCAATAAGGCTTCGCGCTGAGGCTTTGGCTTTGGCTTTGGCTTTGGCTTTGGCTTTGGAGGCGATCATGCGCTGGATTTTTGCCATCTTGGCATTGTGCTTTGCGTTTCCGGCGCATGCCGCGCCCCTGAAAATCCTGCCGCCTGCCGTTTCCGAGGCCGCGCTCAAAACTTTTGAAGAAGATTATGGGCTCCGCGAAATCCCGTATCTGCAGCGCAGCCTGCAGTCTCGGGTCGAGCGGCAATTGATCAAGGCCGGCGCGGATTTGCAGGATGAAAGCGGCAAGAGCCTGCGCATCACCTTGCTGGAAGTGCGCCCCTCCCGCTTGACTTATCAACAGCAGACGGGCCGCACGAGCCTCGATTATTCCCTGAGCCGTGCCTTGGGCGGGGCGGGCCTGCGCGCAGAATTGCTCGATCCGTCCGGCAATGTCATCGATACGCTGAATTATGATTGGTATGAATTTGATCTTCGGTTCTCCAACGCTGTCACGCCTTGGTATGACACCGAACGCGCCTTCAATTACTTCTCCCTCGAGCTGCGCAAATGGTACAAAGCCAAAGCGTGATGGCTGAAACGTGAACCGGATTCGCCCCGCACGCGTTCAGCCCCCGGCATAGGCGCGCCAACCATCCGCCCGCAATTTGCAGGCGGGGCATAGGCCGCAGCCATGC
>CAZAGL010000003.1:0-34568 GCA_964484435.1 uncultured Caulobacteraceae bacterium | reverse complement strand
TCAACGGCGGGGGGATGATGGCGTTGGCCCGCTGGGTGATGGCCAGGCGCAGCAGCGCCTCGGTCAAACGCAGTTTCCAGCGCAATTCGGTCTGCAACGGCTTATCTTTGAGCAGCCGGCGAAACGCGCGCGGGCTCATGATCAGCCCCCAAATCAGCGCCAACCAGCCCCGCGCCGCGGCCAGACGGGTTTCGGAGCGTTGCAAAATCTCGGCGAAACGGCGCATCCAGGACATGGGCGCATTATGGAAGCGAAGATTTCCAGGGCGGATAGATTTTGGGCCATCCCACCGGCGCGAAGCGAGCGGTGGAATCCATGTTCCCTGGATGCCAAAGCTCATCGGCTTCGCCGCCGCGGCTCCAATTGTGGCTCGGCCCGAAAGGGCCGAAGGGGGCATGAGCCGGTCTCTTTGCCCTGGGGCGGTTTGAGCGCATTGACGCCGGCCCCGGCATTCGCCATAAGGCGCGCTTGCCTTTTGCTGGCGCAGCGCCGGCCTTTTCTTGTTGGAGCAGTCCGTGGCCGTCCCCAAGCGCAAAACCTCCCCCTCCCGGCGCGGCATGCGCCGTGCGCATGATGCGCTGGCCCCCAATACCTATATCGAAGATGCCGAAACCGGTGAGCTGCGCCGCCCCCATCATATCGATTTGAAGACCGGCAAATATCGCGGCCGGCAAGTCCTGAAGCCCAAGGACGAGTGATTCGCCAATCTACGCGCTTGCGTTTTTGCCACGCCCCGTCCATCGACGGGGCGTTTGCATATCCATAGTGTTTTTGCTGGGGGCGTCATGACTGCCATCGCCGATCTCATTGCCCGTGAAATCCTGGACAGCCGCGGCAATCCCACCATCGAGGTGGATGTGGTGCTGGAAGATGGCTCCATGGGCCGCGCCGCCGCCCCATCGGGGGCCTCCACCGGCGCGCATGAGGCCGTGGAAAAGCGCGATGGAGAGCCCGATCGCTATCATGGCAAGGGCGTGCGCGATGCCGTCGAAGCGGCCAATGGCGAGATTTTTCAGGCCATAGCCGGCCTCGACGCCGAGGATCAGCGCGGGGTCGATGCGATGATGATCGCGCTGGACGATACCCCCAACAAAGCGCGCCTGGGGGCCAATGCCATCCTGGCGGTTTCGCTGGCGGTGGCCAAGGCGGCCGCCGAGGCCTGCGACATGCCGCTTTATCGCTATATCGGCGGCATGCGCGCGCGGATCCTGCCCACGCCGCTGATGAACATCATCAATGGCGGTGCCCATGCGGATAATCCGATCGATATTCAGGAATTCATGATCGTTCCCATCGGGGCGGAAAGCATGGCCGATGCGGTGCGTATGGGCTCGGAGGTGTTCCACGCTCTGCGCAAGGGCCTCAAAGATTCCGGCCACAACACCAATGTGGGTGATGAAGGCGGCTTTGCGCCCAATCTGGCTTCGGCCGATGAGGCCCTGGGCTTCATCATGCGGGCCATCGAAAAGGCGGGCTATACGCCGGGCGAGGACATCGCCTTGGCCCTGGATGTGGCGGCCACCGAGTTTTTCAAAAACGATGCCTATCATCTGCTTGGCGAAGGCAAAGTGCTGAATGGCGAGGCGATGGGGGCCTATCTGGAGGATCTATGTTTGCGCTATCCCATCATTTCGGTGGAAGATGGCTGCGCGGAGGATGATTTCGCCGGCTGGCAGGCCTTGACGCAGCGCCTTGGAGAGCGCGTGCAATTGGTGGGCGATGATCTCTTCGTCACCAATCTGGAACGCATCGCCTTGGGCATCGACCAGGGCCTGGCCAATTCGGTTCTGATCAAGGTCAATCAGATCGGCACGCTCACTGAGACGCTGGATGCCGTGGATCTGGCGCATCGCCATGGGTATTCGGCGGTGATGTCGCACCGTTCGGGCGAAACCGAAGACACCACGATCGCCGATCTGGCGGTGGCCGCCCATTGCGGGCAGATCAAAACGGGCTCTTTGGCGCGCGCCGATCGAACCGCGAAATACAACCAATTGCTGCGCATCGCAGAAGAGCTGGGCCCATCGGGCATCTATGCGGGGGCCACGTTTATTCGCGGTGTATAGGCCAAAATTAACCAAAATTTTACGCTGACGACTCACGATTCTCGCCGGGTGGTGAGGTTCAGATGGCACAGAATGGCCTCGTGGCAAGCCTTGGGCTTGGCGCCGTGATCATCTATTTGGCGGCCAATACCGTCCTTGGCGAGGACGGATTGGTCAGCTATGTCGGCCTGCAGGCGCGCGAGCGCGCGTTGCAAAGCGAACTGGCCGGCCTGATGGCCCAACGCGATCGCCTGGAAGATCGCGCCGCGCGGCTGCGCCCCGGCACGCTGGATCGTGACTATTTGGAAGAGCGCGCGCGCGTGTTGCTTGGCGCGCGCCGCCCGGGGGAAATGGTTTTGGCCTATTTCGCCAACGAAGAGGGCGAAGACAACGCGGTGCAAATCCAGCCGGCCTCCCATACCTCGCCATAAGCTATCCGGGTTCACTCCGGCGCGCCTTGTCCCGAATAGGCGATGCGATGTCCGTGGTGATCGCAACGCACTGGCTTGCGCCGCGCGGGAAGCGAGCTAAATTGGCACGATGACGCGGAGAAAACGAATGGCCCCGGCCCACCCAATCGAGCCGGAAACCCTTCTCGGGTTTTATAGGGATATGCTGCTGATCCGCCGCTTCGAAGAACGGGCCGGGCAGCTTTATGGCATGGGCCTGATCGGTGGATTTTGCCATCTCTATATCGGCCAAGAGGCGGTCGTCGTTGGCATGCAATCGGCGCTGGAGCCGGGCGATCAGGTCATTACCGGCTATCGCGATCACGGCCATATGCTGGCCTGCGGCATGGAAGCCAATGGTGTCATGGCCGAATTGACCGGGCGCGTCGGTGGCTATTCGCGCGGCAAGGGCGGCTCCATGCACATGTTTTCCCGCGAAAAGCAGTTTTTCGGCGGGCATGGCATTGTCGGCGCGCAAGTCAGCCTGGGCACGGGGCTGGCCTTTGCCAATCAATATCGCGGGGATGGGCGCGTCTGCCTCGCTTATTTTGGCGATGGCGCTGCCAATCAGGGCCAAGTCTATGAGAGCTTCAACATGGCCTCGCTGTGGAATCTCCCGGTGATCTATGTGGTCGAAAACAACCAATACGCCATGGGCACCAGCGTGAAGCGATCCTCCTCCGAGACGCATCTGCACAAGCGCGGCATGAGCTTCAATATCATCGGCGAGGAAGTCGATGGCATGGATGTGCTGGCCGTGCGCGATGCCGGCCTGCGCGCCGTGGCCAGGGCCAGGGCCGGGGAAGGCCCCACTTTGCTGGAAATGAAAACCTATCGCTATCGCGGCCATTCCATGAGCGATCCCGCCAAATACCGCACGCGCGAAGAGGTCGATGCCGTCAAGGAAAAGAGCGATCCGCTGGAAATGCTGCGCAAGCGGCTGATGGATCAGGGCCTCATCGATGAGGCGGCCCTCAAAGAGATCGATCGCGAAGTGCGCGAGATCGTCGCAGAGAGCGCGCGCTTTGCCCAGGAAAGTCCGGAGCCGCCAGAGTCCGAGCTGTTCGCCCACATTTACTCTGACGCCTGAAACGGGGGCTCGGGCATGAACCGGCCTGTGCATTTCGAAATCCACGCCAGCGATCCGCTTGGCCTGATGGATTTTTACGAGAAATTGTTGGGCTGGACGGCGGTTCCGATGGTGGAGGGCGTGGTTTGGGCGCTGCGCACCGGAGAGGGGCCGCGCGGCCTCGATGGGGCCATCGTGCGCCGCCAAGGCGCACGCGCCCCAATCGGCCAACCGATCAATTCCTTTTGCTGCACAATGGAAGTGGCGGATCTGGATGCCAAGCTGGAACTCGGCCTGCGCCTCGGCGCGCAATTGGCCATGGCCAAATTTGGCATTCCCGGCATGGGCTGGACCGCCTATTTGATCGATCCCGATGGCAATGTCTTTGGCCTGCACCAGCCTGGCAGCGGCGCCGCATGAATGTGGCTTTGGCCTTTGGCTATATTGTGGTCATCGCCTTGTTTGGTGCTGCGGGCAGTCAGTTCATCTCGGCGCATTTGCGGGCCCAGGCCCATGCGCGCCGTAGCGGCGCTGGCCAAACGCCCGCGCAGCATTGGCGCAAATTCCGCTTCGCGCACCAGCGCGCCAAGGCCCAAACGCCCGCGCCCGGCTATGCCCAGCGCATCTTTTGGGGCTATGTCTTTCTATGCGCGGCTTTGGCCATTTTGGCGGTTTTGCTTTGGGCAAGCCCTTGAAAACTGCGCCCGGGATCGAGTTTGCGCTTGCGACAGGGCGGGGCGGCGCGCGATAAGCGATCAGCGATTGAGGACAAAGCATGGCCACGGATATTCTGATGCCGGCGCTTTCCCCCACGATGGAGGAAGGCAATCTTGCCAAATGGCTGGTCAAGGAGGGCGATGCCATTTCGGCCGGCCAGATCATCGCTGAGATCGAAACCGATAAGGCGGTGATGGAAGTCGAGGCGGTGGATGAAGGGGTTTTGGAGGCCATTTTCGTGCCGGCCGGCGCGCAAGGGGTGAAGGTCAATACGCCGATCGCCCGCCTGCGCGATGCCAATGGCGCGGCCCAGCCGCACGCCCCGCCGCAGCCCATGCCCGTGAGCGCGCCCGCCAAAGCGCCACAGCCCGCGCCCATGCCGGCCCAGATGGCTGCGCCGGCCCCGCAGGCTTTGGCCGGCCATGCGGGCCTTCCCATGGTCAAAACCAGTGTGCGCGATGCGCTGCGCGATGCCATGGCTGAGGAAATGCGCCGCGATGCCAATGTGTTCCTGATCGGCGAAGAGGTCGCGGAATATCAAGGGGCGTATAAGGTTTCGCGCGGCCTTCTGGAAGAGTTCGGGCCCAAGCGCGTCGTCGATACGCCGATCACCGAGCACGGCTTTGCCGGGCTGGGTGTGGGGGCGGCCATGGCCGGCCTGCGCCCCATCGTCGAGTTTATGACCTTCAATTTCGCCATGCAGGCCATTGATCATCTGATCAATTCGGCGGCCAAGACGCTGTATATGTCCGGCGGGCAGATCACCTGCCCGATCGTGTTTCGCGGCCCCAATGGGGCCGCTTCGCGGGTGGGGGCCCAGCACAGCCAGGATTATTCCAGCTGGTATGCGCATGTGCCGGGCCTGAAAGTGCTGGCCCCTTATGATGCCGCCGATGCCAAGGGCTTGTTGAAATCGGCGATCCGCGATCCCAATCCGATCATCTTCCTGGAGCATGAAATGCTCTATGGCGAAAGTTTCGACGTGCCCGAGGGCGTGGATTGGCTGGTGCCGATCGGCAAGGCCCTGATCCGGCGCACCGGTAGGGATGTGACGCTGGTGGCGCATTCGCGCATGGTGGGAATTGCCCTGAAGGCCGCAGAAGTGCTGGCCCAGGAGGGGATCGAGGCCGAAGTCATCGATCTGCGCACCCTGCGCCCGCTCGATAGCGCCAGCGTGGTCGAAAGCGTCAAGCGCACCAACCGCCTGATCACGGTGGAAGAGGGCTGGGGCCCCATGGGCGTGGGGGCGGAAATCGTCGCGCGGGTCTGCGCCGAGGCCTTCGATTGGCTGGATGCACCGCCTATTCGCCTGCACCAGATCGATGCGCCTTTGGCCTATGCCGCCAATCTGGAGCGCCTGGCTTTGCCCCAGGGCGATCATGTGATCGCCGCCGCCAGAACGGCTTGCGGGCGCTGAAACCGGGCTTTGATGTCATTGTTTTGGGCGCGGGCGCGGCCGGCCTGATGGCGGCGGCGCGGGCCGGATCGCGTGGGCGGCGCGTGCTGCTGCTGGAGCGTAATCACGCCCCGGGGGCCAAGATCCTCATTTCCGGGGGCGGGCGCTGCAATTTCACCAATCGGGAAATCAAGCCCGAACGCTATCTCAGCGCCAATCCGCATTTTTGCCGGGCGGCCCTCGCCCGCTTTGGCCCTGAGGATTTTCTGGCGCTTTTGAACCGTCATGGCATTGCCTGGTATGAAAAAACGCTCGGGCAATTGTTTTGCGAGGGGGCCGGCTCGGCGCGCAAGATCGTGGACATGCTGCTGGTTCAGGCGCAGGCCGGCGGCGTGCTCTTGCGCACCGGCCTGGACGTGCACGCGGTGCGCCGGGCCCTTGGGTTTGTGGTGGAAACCTCATTGGGGGTCTTTGAAGCGCCTGCCTTGATCGTCGCCAGCGGCGGCCTGTCCATCCCCAAGCTCGGGGTGAGCGATTTGGCCTATCGGCTGGCGGCGCAATTTGGCCTGCGCGTGATCGCGCCGCGCCCCGGTCTTGTGCCCGTGCGCTGGGATGCGGCGGATCTGGCCCGCTTTGGGCCCTTGGCGGGCGTTTCGGCACCGGCGCGGGTGCAAGCAGGGGCCGGCCCGCCCTTCACGGAGGCGCTGCTGTTTACCCATCACGGGCTATCTGGCCCAGCCATTTTGCAGGCCTCTTCCTATTGGCGCGAAGGCGGCGCGCTGCAGGTGGATTTCGCCCCCAATGCGGCAGGCGATTTCCTGATCCAGGCCAAAGGCGCAAAACCGCAGGCCAATCTGGCCCAAACCCTGGCGGCCATCTTACCGGAGCGCCTGGCGAAAATCCTGGCGGGGGATCGCGCCAGCCAGCCGCTGCAAGCCTGGAAAACAGCGCATTTGCGCGCATTGGCGCAGGCGATCAAAGCCCACACGGTTTTCCCGGCGGGCGATGAGGGCTTTGCCAAAGCCGAAGTCACGCTGGGCGGCGTGGATACGCGCGATTTGCGGCAAAGCGATCTGATGGCCCGCGAAATGCCCGGCCTGTTTTTTGTGGGCGAGGCGGTGGATGTCACGGGTTGGCTGGGCGGCTATAATTTTCAGTGGGCCTGGGCTTCGGGCTATTGCGCGGGGGAGGCGGTCTAAGCCGGAAAGGTGCGGCCCATCCAATCGGCGATCAGTGCATTGACGATTTCCGGCTTTTCCTGCTGCGTCCAATGGCCACAGCCCTCTATGAGCACTTTTTCCAGGCGCGGAATGCGGCTTTCCATGCCCTCGGCGGCCGATGGCGGCAGCACGACATCATTCTGCGCCATGATCATCAGGCAGGGCTGATCGATCTGTTCTTTCAGCCCCGCCGATCTTTGCCAATTGCCGCTGATATTGCGATACCAATTGACCGGGCCATGAAAGCCGCTGCGGGCAAAGGCTGCGACATAGGCGGCGCGCTCAGCCGCGCTCAGCAATTGCTGCGTGTCTTTGGTGCCATCAAAACGCACCAGCGCATGCTGGAAGGCCAGATTGGTTTGTGCCTTCGGGCGGGCAGCGAACATTTCGGGGAAGACCTCCGTGCGCCGAAAGAAATAACGGATGGTCTTGTCGATATCGGCCTCGAACAGGGCCTCCGCCTCGGCGGGGCGCTGGAAATAGACGATGTACATGTCCGGCCCGAAACGGGCCTCCAGAATGGCGATGGGATCGATGGGGGCACGCGGCAAATAGGGCGTGTTGAGCGAAATCACGCCGGCCACGCGCTGGGGATGGCGGCGCGCCATTTCCCAAACGATGAAGCCGCCCCAATCATGGCCGCAGAACACCGCGCTCTCGATGCCCTCGGCATCGAGAAGGCCCACCATATCCGCGCACAAGGTCTCGATCTGATAGGCGCCGGCATCCTTGGGCGCGGAGCTGGCCCCATAGCCGCGCTGATCGGGGGCCAGAACGCGAAAGCCCCGCTGGCTCAAGGCCGCCAATTGATGGCGCCAGGAAAACGCGATTTCCGGAAAGCCATGGCAGAACACGATGGGCGGCCGGGCATGGACCGGCCCCGCGCCATGCACGGAAAGGCAAATGCCATTCGCCTCGATCCGCCGCGCCGGCGGCCAGTTCGTGAAGCCCGCTTGTGCCGCATCGCTCATGTGGTTTTTGTGCCTTTCCGGTAGAGAGAAAATCCCGCCAGGACCATGAGAATCCACCCCACCAAAAAGCACAAGCCGCCCAGCGGCGTGGCGTAAGCCAGCCATTTGGGCCCGCCGAGCGCCAAAGCATAGAGCGAACCGGAAAACAGCCCAATGCCCATAAGGAAAAAAGGCGGGGCGCGCCGCGCGCCAATCGCTCCCCAATTGCAAAAGGAGATGCTGGCAAAGCAGGCCATGGTATGCGCGAGGTGATAACGCACCCCGGTCTCGATCAGCTCGCGGGCATGGGCATCTTTGAGCGCATGGGCCCCAAAGGCGCCGATGGCCACGCAGAGAAAGCCTGAGATCGCCCCCAGCATGGGCGTTGGGCCGGTTGTGCGCATCTGAACCTCCTTGGCAAGACGGGGTCATCCTGCGTGAACTGCATCGATATGGTTTTCCGCATGCCCAGGGCCGGCGGCGCAGCCAGATCACAGTGCGCATTGCGCGCCGCCACAAAGCAATCCATCACTTGGCGATTCCAAAATGGACCGCTCGGGTGGGAATGCGTGCGCACCAGGACATAGCGATCGAGCGGGGGCGGTCCATCAGCGCCGCCATTTTGATGTCCTGCATGTTTTTCAGCCTGGGGGCCAACATTCCTTTCATGCCGCGCTGGCTGGAGCTGGATCGCGGTTTCAACGGGGTGCAGATCGCCATCGTGCTGGCCGGGGCGCAAATGCTGCGCCTTTTGGTGGGGCCCATATTGGGCAGCTGGGCGGATCGCTTCCACGACCGGCGCACGCCTTTGCGTATTCTAGGCCTGATCTCCGTGGCCAGTTTTACGATCATGGCTTTTACCCATGACTTCGTGGCCATGGCCGTGTTGAGCTTTTTGGCCCTTAGCGCCAATTCTGCGATCATTCCTTTGGCCGAGGGTGGGGCGCTGCGCGCCTCCAAATCGGGTGGTTGGCCCTTTGGGCTGATGCGCAGTATCGGCTCGTCTTGCTATATCCTCGCCAATGTCGTGGTTGGCTATCATGTCGGTGCACAGGGCCCTGGAATTGCAATTGGCTGGATGATTGGCGGTTTGGCCATGGCGGCGGCCTATGTGTGGCTGCTTGCGCCCAAAGATCCTGCCCCGGCCAAGATCGCCGCCAACCTGCCTTGGCATGCAGCCCTGCGCCTGGTGCTGCGCAGCCGGCGCCTGATCCTGGCTTTGGCCGCCGCCGGGCCGATCCAGGCCGCCCATGCGTTTTATTATGGGTTTTCCACTTTGGTTTGGCGCGGCCAGGGCTTGGAGCCCGCGTTGATCGGATGGTTATGGGCCTGCGGCACGGCAACCGAAATCCTGTTTTTCCTGGCGCTCAGCCGCGGGGAACGCCGTTTGGCCCCCGAATGGCTGCTGGCGGCCGGGGGGATCGGGGCCATGATCCGCTGGGGCTTCATGGGGCTGGCCCCGCCGCTGGCTTGGCTCTGGCCGCTCCAGGCGCTGCACGCGCTCACCTTCGCGGCCTGCCATGTGGGCGCGCTGCGCATCGTTTACGAAGAAACCCTGGAAGAGCATGCCGGCCTCGCCGGTGCCCTCTATGGGGCCGTTTCGGGCGGAACCTTGCTGGGGCTGACCCTGCTGGCTTCTGGCTGGCTCTATGATCATTATGGCGTGGGCGGCTATTTCGCCATGGCCGCCCTGGCGGCGATGGGGCTGGTAATCAGCCTGGTCCTGGCTGCGCAGCGCCCGCACCCGCGCGTGGCGTGATCCGCGCCAGGGTGCCGGTGCAAGGGGGCGGCGACACCAGACACAAGTTCGTGCACGCCGCGTTCTCCCAAATGGTGCGGATGCATGCTTTGCTAAGGGTTCTGAGATAGGGAAATCTTATGCGGCACGAGGAATCGCAAACCCAATCGGCCTTCCAGCTTACGCAAAGCGCGGAAGGGGCTGTCTTGACCCTCAGCGGGAATTGGACGGTGTGGACGGTTGGCGATCTCGATCGCGCTTTGCTGGCGGCCAGCGGAGAGAATACCCTCGGCGCGGCCATCGATGTAAGCCGGCTTGGCCAGCTCGATATGGCCGGGGCCTATGTGATCGATCGCACCGTGCGGGGCGGTTCGCCCTGCGGCTATACCGATACGCCCGTGCGCATTCTGGGCTCGCATCCCAGCGTGGAACGCCTGCTCAATGTGGCGCGCGGTGCGGCGCGGCCGTGCCCGCTGGAGCCTTTGCCCTATTCCGGCCTAAGCCTCATGGTGGAGCGGGCCGGGCGCGGTCTGGCCCAGGCCTGGGGCGAATTGCTCGATACCATCTCGTTTCTTGGGCAGACCCTGGTGACGATTGCCGCCCTGCTGATGCAGCCGCACAAGCTGCGCTGGGCCAGCATGTTCACCGTGATGGAATCGGCCGGCCTTAATGCCTTGCCGATCATTTCGGTTTTGTCGTTTTTCATCGGCATCGTGGTGGCCTATCTCGGCGCACGGATCCTCGCCGATTTCGGGGCCTCCATTTTCACCGTGGAATTGGTGGCCTACGCCATTTTACGGGAATTTGGCGCGGTGATCACCGCGATTTTGCTGGCCGGGCGCACCGCCAGCGCCTTCACCGCCGAACTCGGCTCCATGAAGATGCGCCAGGAAATCGATGCCATGCGGGTGCTGGGCATCCAGCCGATGGAAGCCCTGGTGGTGCCGCGCGTTTTGGCCATCGTGTTGATGGCCCCCTTGCTGACGTTTTTGGCGATCATGGCCGGCCTGATGGGCGGCATCGCCATCGCCTGGAGCGCGCTGGGCATCAGCCCTCTGCTGTTCTTGTCGCGCATCCAAGAAAGCGTCCCGATCGAGCATTTCTTCGTGGGCATGATCAAAGCGCCGATTTTCGCCTTGGTGATCGCCGTGACAGGCTGCCGCCACGGGCTGCAAACCGGCAATGACGTGGCCTCCTTGGGCCGCAGGGTGACGACATCGGTGGTGCAATCCATCTTTTTCGTTGTCGTGCTCGATGCGTTGTTCGCCCTCTGGTTCATCGAGATCGGCTGGTGAGCGCGCCTTCGGCCTCCGATTTGGCCATCCGCGTGCGCGGATTGAGCACGCAATTTGGCGCGCAAACGGTGCACAACAATCTCGATCTCGATGTGCGGCGCGGCGAAATTCTGGGCGTTGTCGGCCCATCGGGGGAAGGCAAATCGGTGCTGCTGCGCCAGATTGTCGCGCTGGAACAGCCCGGTGCAGGGGAAATTGAGGTTTTGGGCGTGCAGGTTGCGCCGCGCCCTTCCGAAGATGTCATGAAACGTCTGGATCGGCGCTGGGGCGTGATGTTCCAGGATGGGGCGCTGTTTTCCACGCTCAGCGTCAAAGAAAATGTGCTGTTGCCGTTAAAAGAGCACACCGGCATTTCGGAGAAGCTGGCGGGTGAACTGGCCGATATCAAACTGACCATGGCCGGCCTCAGCGACGAGGCCCATCACAAGCGCCCGGCCGAGATTTCCGGCGGCATGCGCAAGCGCGCGGCGCTGGCCCGCGCCTTGGTGTTGGAGCCGGAATTGCTGTTTCTAGATGAGCCGACAGCCGGCCTCGATCCGGTTTCTGCCAGCCGCTTTGATCGCCTGGTGCGCGAATTGACGGATGCCTTGGGGCTGACCGTGTTCATGGTCACCCATGATCTTGATACCTTGCACGAGGTTTGCGATCGGGTGGCCGTGTTGCTTGGCGGGCGTGTGGCGGCCATCGGCACCATGGCCGAGGTCAGCGCCTCGAAACAATCATGGATTAATGAGTATTTTTCTGGGCCGCGTGGGCGCGCGGCCGCAAATGCACGAGGAAAGTGAGCCATGGAAAACCGTGCACACTATATTCTCATCGGCACCTTCGCCATCATCGTCAGTGCGGCCATGATGCTGTTTGCCTTGTGGTTTGCCCGGGCAAGCTTCAACCAGACCTTCGCGATCTATGATGTGGTGTTTATCGGCCCGGTGCGCGGATTGGCCACGGGCGGGGAGGTGCGTTTCCAGGGCATCAAGGTCGGGGAATTGACCAATCTGCGCTTGGACCCCAAAGACCCCAATCGCGTTTTGGCCCGCGTGCGGATCGATGCCAATACCCCGGTGCGCACCAGCACCACGGCCCAGCTGGAGCCGCTGGGCCTCACGGGCGTTTCGTTGATCCAGCTTGGGGCGGGTGATCCTAAGGATCCAGCGCTACGCCCCAAATTGGGCCAGCCTCCCCCGCAAATCGAGGGCAAGCCTGGCCAGTTCGAGGGCTTGTTGGCGGCTGGGGAATCGGTGGCCCTCAGCGCCGAGCAAGCCTTGCAGGCGGTGCGGGGCGTGCTTTCCCCCGCGAATGTCAAAAACTTCAGCAAAATCATTGCGGATCTGGAGCAATTATCCGCGGAATTGGCTAAGAACAAAGCCGTGATCAGCGATGCCGATGCGGCGATGCTCCAGGTCAGCGCGGCTGCCGATTCCATCGCCAAGGCCGCCGCCGCCGTGGAGACGTTATCTGGTCATGTGGATCAGCGCCTGGAGCCCTTGCTCGCGGAAGTCAGCGGCACGCTGGAACAGGCCCATAAAACCCTGGCGGCGGTGGAGCGCACAGCCGATACAGGCACGCAGGCTTTGGGCCGGATCGAGGATGCCGCGGGTGTGGCCGCCAGCGATACCCTGCCAGAACTGGGCACCGCCGCCGAAGATTTGCGCCGGCTGGCCGCATCCTTGAATGTGGTGGCCGATGAACTCAATCAAAACCCGAGCGGCTTTCTGTTGAACTCCAAGCGCCCGACAGTGAAGGTGGATTGATGCACATGCGCTGGTTACTCCCAAGCACGGCTTTGGCAGCCACCCTTCTGAATTCTGGCTGCATTTCCTTGCTGCCGAAACAGCCACCGCCCACGCCCCTTTATGCCTTGGCCAGCTTTCAGCCCGACAGCCCGGCGCAAGCGGGGCTAAGCGAAGCGGCGGGGGCGATCTTCGCGGTTCAGACACCCGAGGGCCCCGCCGCCATGCTGGGCGATGATCTCGTCTGGCGGATCGACCAGAGGGTGGCCTTCGTCGAGAATGCCGCCTGGGCCGGCCCGGCGCGCTTGGAATTGGCCGCCCTGTTGACCAATGCGCTGCGTGGGCGCCCCGGCGTGCGCGCCTCGGCGTTGACCAGCGATAGCGCGCGCGCCGATGTCAGCCTGCGCTGGGTGATCGATGCCTTCGAAGTGGTCGAGGCCGATGGGGCCGCGCCCCAGGCCCATTTCGTGGCCAGTGCCCAATTGGTGGATGCGCGCAATCGCGCGCTGATCGCAACCCGCAGGGTGGGGGTTTCAAAGCCTCTTGAAAAGCGCGGCTCGGCGCAGGCAGCACGGGCCTTGCGCGAGGCGGCCGGCCAAGGCATCGACGAACTGGCCCAATGGGCCGGCCCGCAGGCGCAAGCCTTCGTTCAGGCCAAGGACAATAACGCGGGCCGCCCTTAACCCTTAGGCGTAGGCGGCATCGACCAGCAGGAACACGCGGGTCGCCTCGGCGCTGAGCGGGGCGCGGCCGCGCGTCAGCAATTCGCCCAGATCATGGCCATCGCCGCGCAAAATCTCTTCGGCCAAGGCGTTGGCGGATCGATCGGCGCAGATCAGCTGGGAAAGGCGCAACACGGCATCGGGGGCTTGCTCGCGGACGCTGCGGCGGCGCGATTGCGTGCCGCGGCGGGCCGCCTGCGCGATGCGTTCCAGGGCCTGCAGATTGAACACGCTTTCTAGATGCAGATCCACCCGGCTGAGCAGGGCATGGCCAAGGCCGGCCATATCGCGCGCTGGATGCGTCAACACCTCCAGGGCAGCATCCTGGGCGGGAGCCGTGCGGGCTGGTGCCTGGGCCTGAGTTGGATTCTGGAGCACGGATTGGCCTTGCTGGCCATGGC
Source organism: uncultured Caulobacteraceae bacterium (assembly GCA_964484435.1). Classification (GTDB taxonomy): domain Bacteria; phylum Pseudomonadota; class Alphaproteobacteria; order Caulobacterales; family Aquidulcibacteraceae. Next base: position 20,836 of record CAZAGL010000003.1, on the reverse strand, counting down.
TTTTCTCTGGGTCACTGAGCAAATGGCGCCAATTCCAGCGGGCTCGTATCGGGGCGCTGGAAGCGGGCTTGCTGGGAACCGGGCTGGCAGGCGAAGGAGGAGGGGCCGGGCGCTCGCCCGTGATGGGCTGGCTGCCCAGCCCACGCGCCTGCTGTTGCACATTGGCCGTCTCGGCGCGGATGATATCCGCCGCGCGCTTGGATTCCTCGATGGCATAGGCCGTGGTTTCGCGCAGCGCATTGGCCGTCATGCCGGCGGCCTGGACCGCCTGTTCGGAGGATTGGCGGGCCGCATCGGTCAACGCCGTGGCTTTCGCCAGGATTTCAAGCGCGTTGGAGAGGGCGCTTTCCAGCCGGAGCGCCGATTCGGCGCTCACCTTGGCGGCCAGATTGAGGGCCTCGGTGCGATCGGCGATCAAGGAGGCGGCGGCTGCAAAAGACGTCAAGCGCGATTCCAGCGCTTCATCGGCGGCAGCGATCTCCGCCTCGGCATATTCCGCGGCCTGGACAACCGCCTCACGATGATTGGAAATCGCGGCACCGATCGCTGAGGCCTGCTGAACCAAAGTGGAGCCGATTTCCAGCAAGGCCGTGCGCTCAGTTTCCAGCTGGCGGGTGAGCTCATCGGCCCCTTCGCGCACCCCGGCCACGGCCTGACCCATGGCGCTGGTTTTTTCGGCGACGAGGGTATCCAGGTTTTCGATGCGCGAAATCGCCTGCATCACCGATCGATCGAGCGCGGCAACTTCGCCGCGCACGGAAATGCCCAGCCGGCGCGCAGCCGCCTCGGCTGCAGGCGAAGGCGAAAGCATGCGCATGGCGGCATCCGCCAGGCGGCGGGCCTCGGCACGCGCACGCGCCCCTTGCTGGCCTGACAGCCCGGCGATCAATACCAGGGCCGCCGGCAAGAACGCCGCCACCGCGCCGATCACCAGTTCGGCGCTGCCGAAGGAATTGATGGGGCTGGCCTTGAGCGCCAGGGAGGAGAACGCCGCCGCCGCGGCCAGCCACATCAGGGCGCTCAGCGAGCTGAGCCAAAACAGCCAGCCGCCAGCCCGATCGGAGACGGGGCTCAGTTCTTGCGGTGCGCGCGTTGCCTCCCCGCTGGCGAGCAGCCCAAATTCTCTGCGCTTGTTCGCCTGCAACATGATCGCATCTCCGGCACCAGGAATAGGCCAAGAATCTGTTCGCGCCCGCAAAAAGCAGTTCGCGGTCAAGTCTAGGCAAAATTCAGGCCAAATTCACAGCGATCAACGATCATTGATCACTATCAGAAGCAGATTAAGGCTGCGCTTCCGAGAAGGTGCAGGCCTTGGCACGGATCGAAGTCACGCGCGTTGAGCTGCCATGCGTGCGGATTTCGATCTCGCGACGCTCTTGGCAGGGCGGCTTGGCGCTCTCGGTCTGCTCAAGAACGGGTTCCCAGCTTTTGCGCTCGGGGGCGATCATGTTGACACCGGCCCACGCCAAAACCGAAGAGATGATGAGGTGTTTCACCCAAATCAGGAAGGACCACACGGCGTACACTCCGAATGCTGGCGTGCTTATGCGCTTTTTCGGACTTTAGAGCAAGGCAAACGCGGCTTTGTTCCAGCCCATTCACATGAATTTGGGTTAAGGGGCCAAGGTGCCGGCTTGACGCGGCAAAGCAGGCAAGGCAAAGCTGAGCGTATGTTATTGTATAACAGTGCGCGCGGCGGAAAACATATCGGCATGCATCTGGCCCATGCCTATGCATCGGGCGTGCATGTTTTGTGCTGCGGCCTGCCTTTGGCAGCCCATGTGTTGGGGTTCAGCCTGCTGACGGCAGCGGGGGTTGGCGCTCTGCATTTCTGGATCCATGCCCACGAATGGTGGTTTTTGGGCTTTTCGGCGCTGGTTTTCGCCATTGGCGCTGGCCTGGAATGGCGGGCGCGTTTGGGAAAGGCCGCCCGGCGGCCATCTTTTCTCCTGATGCTGACGGGCTGCTGCCTGGTTATCAACCTGGTCGTGATCAGCACGCATCAAGCCTCCGCCAAGCTGATCGGCCCCGCCCCGCTGGCCGCGGCCTCCGTGGATGCGCCAGCATCGCGCCCGTAACAGCGCGCATCTTAGCAATAGCTTAACCGGGCACGCGCACCACACTGGCGGTGGATTGAGTGCGATATGAAGCCATCGGATCGAGTTTGCGCCGCGTTTGCGGTTGGGGCGGTGGCCTTGGCCTGGCCTGCCTCGGCGCAAGCGCCTAGCGCGCGTGAGGAGATCGTGGAAGTTTCCGCGGGCTTGCGCAGCGAATTCACCCGGCTGACCTTTGCCTGGAAATCCAATGTTTCGGTGAATGTGAGCCAGGATGGCGCGATCCTGGACTTGCGCTTTTCGCGCCCCGGGGACCCGGTGCTCGCGGATCTCCGCGTCAGCCCGCCAAAATATTTGCGGGCCATCCGCCGTATTTCGCGCCCGGGCCAGCCCTTGCTGGTGCGCCTGGAATTGGATGCGCGGGTCAAGGCGCGCCATTTCAGCGAAGGCAAGGATATCGTCATCGATCTTCTAAAGCCGGAAGCGGAAGAGATCGCGCCGCAAAGCATCGAGCCGGTCAAGCCGGCTGAGGCGTCTGCCGATCCCGTGCCCAAGGGCGGCACGGTCAGCGTGCGCGCCGCCCAATCAGATGGCGCTGCCACCTTCACCTTGCGCTGGCCCAAGCCGGCCAAGGCAGCGGCCTTCCGCCGGGGGGAGGGGATTTATTTCCTGTTCGATTCGCAGGCCAAGCTGGATATCAGTGGCATTGCCAAAGGCGGCGCGGTCTATTCCGATGTGCACGAGGTGCGCGGCGAGGGCTATGTGGGCCTGCGCTTTGCCGCCCGCCCGGAAATTCAAGTCTCGGCCGAGAGCGACGGGACAACTTGGGTGTTTCAATTGGGGGAATCGGTCGATCCCCCCGAAACCTTTGCCACCCAGCGGCGCGAGACCTTGACAACCGGCTTTGCCCGGCTCGCGGCCGAATTTGGCCGCGAGGGCGTGGTGCGCTGGATCGAGGATCCCGAAATCGGTGATCGATTCGCCGCTGCTTTGCTCACCGGGCCGGCCATTGGCCTGTCTTCGCGCAATGTCACGCTCGAAGCCGCTCTGCTTCCGGCCGCGCACGGCGCGGTGATCGAAACTCGGGCGGACGGGGTGGGGGCCAGCTTTGTCGGCAATGCGCTGATCGTTTCGCGCGGCGTGGGCCTTGTGGTCGCCAATGGCAGCGAAGAGGCGCTGCCGCGCTCAGAGGGGGATGAACTAACGCAGCTCGATGGTGCCAGCTTTCGGAAAATGACGGCCAGCCTGGAGCGGGCCGCCGCCGCCGAACTGGATCAAGACGGCGAAAGTGTGGATGCGCATTTGGCGCTGGCGCGGCATTTGTTATCCTTTGAACTCGCGCCGGAGGCATTGGGCACGCTGCGATCGGCCCTGGCCGCCTTGCCTGAGGTTCAAAATGATCCGCAGTTCCGGCTGCTGCGCGGCATCGCCAATGCCATGATGGGCCGAACGAGCGAGGCCAACCAGGATCTGGAATTTGGCGGCCTGCGCACGGATGCCGCCGCCAGCCTGTGGCGCGGCTATGTGGCGGCGCGCGCCGAAGTGTGGGGGGATGCGCGGCGCTCCCTCGAAAAAGGCCGGGCCGCGCTAAATGATCAGCCGCGTGCCTGGCGGGCCCGCTTGCGCTATGCCTTGACCGAAAGCGCCCTGCAATTGGGTGATCTTGCTGGTGCCGAAGAGGCTCTCACCGAAGCGCAGGCTGAAGCCGAAGGCCCGGAAATGCAAGAAGAGGGCAAGCTGTTGCGGGCCAGGCTTCAGGCGGCCAAAGGCGAGTTTCCCGCCGCGCTTGGCGCGCTCGATCAATTGGCGCAATCCAGGCTCAACGAAGTGGTGGCCGTTCGATCGAAGCTGGAGGCCATCAAGGTGCGCCGCGCCTTGGGTCAGACGCCCGAAGACGCGATCGAGCAATTGGAGCAATTGCGCTTTCGTTGGCGCGGCGATGAGCTGGAACTCGAAATCATCGCCACGCTTGGCCATATCTATACCGACCGCAACCAATGGCGCGAAGGGCTTTCGGTGATGCATGCCGGCTCGGCGCGCTTTCCCAAACTTCCGGCCGGGCGGCGCCTGCGCCAGGATCTGGCTGCGATCTTTGAGCGCCTTTATCTCGAAGGAGAGGCCGATAAGCTCGCGCCTATCCAGGCTTTGGCTTTGTTTTATGAATTCAAGGATCTGACCCCGGTTGGGGCCCAAGGCGACGCGATGATCCGCAAGCTGGCGGCGCGCCTTTCCAAGGTAGATTTGCTGGAACAGGCGGCTGCTTTGCTGCAGCATCAAGTGGATAATCGCCTGCGCGGATTGGCCAAGGCACAGATCGCCCTCGATCTGGCGGCCATCTATCTGGCGGATGGCAAATCGGAAAAAGCCCTGGGGGCCATCGATCTTTCCCGCCAGCCGAATTTGCCCCCGGCTTTGGTCAATGAACGAAGGATCGTTCAGGCCAAGGCCTTGATCGATCTGGGGCGTCTCGATCACGCCGAAGAATTGGTGGAACGCGATCCCGGCCCGGAGGCGGCGCGCATTCGCGCCGAAGTGGCCTGGCGCCAGCGCGATTGGCTCAAGGCCAGCGCCGCGCTGCGCGAGATCTTGCCCCCTTCGGGGCGCGATGCGCCGCTCGATGACGATGCGCGCAGGGTGATTCTGCGCCTGGCCGCGGCCTATGTGTTTGCTTCGGATGAGGCGGGCTCGATCGGTTTGCGCAAAGCCTATGGTGCCAAGATGGCCTCCACACCCGATTCGGAGGCCTTCGACGTGCTCACCCTTTCCCCGCAATTGAGCGATATCCGTTTGCGCAATGTGGTGCGCGAAGTGGGCAATTCCGATCTCATCAGCCGCTTCTTGCAGCGCCTGCGCGAGCGCGGCGGCGGCCCCGAAAGCGCCAAGGCGTAACGCAAACGGGTTGACATCAGACAAGGCTGGGGCCAGCACGCGCGCTGCATGCTTTCGGTAATTATCCCAACCCTTAATGCCGCGCGGCATTTGCCGCGCTCTTTGCCCCCGCTAGCGGCGATGGAGGCGGTGGGCCTCATTCGGGAAGTGATCATCAGTGATGGGGGGTCAAGCGATGCGAGCCTGGCCATTGCCGAAGCCAGCGGGGCGCGCATCGTGCAGGGCCCCGCCCAGCGTGCCCGGCAATTGCGGGCCGGTGCCGATATCGCGCGGGGGCCCTGGCTGTTGTTTTTGCATGCTGATACCGCGCTTTCGCCAGGCTGGGCCGCGGAAGTGGCCAGCTTCATGCAGGGCGATGAGGAATGTATCGCGGCTTTCCGCTTTGGCTGCGATGATCCGAGTAAAGAAGCGCAAAGCATGGCGCTTTGGGTGGCACGCCGCTGCCGCTGGCTGCGTCTGCCTTACGGTGATCAGGGCCTGTTGATCCATCAGAATACCTATCGCAAGGCCGGCGGATATGGCGAATTGGCTTTCCTGGAGGATGTCGAGCTGATTCGGCGGGTGGGCAGAGGGAAGGTGAGGATGCTGGAAACATTGGCGATCACCAGTGTGGAAAAGCACCGCAAGGATGGCTTTCGGCGGCGATCTTTCAGAAACCTGGGGCTAGTGGCGCTGTATTATTGCGGCATTTCCCCTGCTGTCTTGGCCCGCCATTATGATTGAGCGCATGGGGCGCAAAACGAACCAGGCCCTGCTGCTGGTATTCGCCAAGGCCCCGCGCCTCGGTTCGGGAAAGACCCGCTTGGCGCGGGCCATCGGGCGCGCGGCGGCGCTGCGCATCAGCCGGGCCCTGCAGAGCAAAACATTGCGCGAGGCGATGGATCCGCGCTGGGAAACACAGCTTCTTGTTGCGGAACGGCAAGATTTGAGGCGTCGATTTCCCGGCATCTGGCCGCAGCCCGCGCGCTTGGCGCGGGCCCTGCAAGGCGCGGGCGATCTGGGAGAACGCCTGGCACTGGCCTTTAACCAAACCGGGCCCGTCGCGGTGATCGGGGCCGATTGCCCGCAATTGAAGCGCGGATTGCTGGCAAAAGCCTTGAGCGGCCTGCGCCGCGCGCCGTTCGTGATCGGCCCGGCCGAAGATGGCGGCTTTTGGTTTTTTGCGGCCAGGCACGGCTTTGAGGCCTGCGCGGCCTTTGCAAACGTGCGCTGGTCCAGCCAGCATGCCTGCGCCGATCTCGTTGGGAATTGCCCGAGGCGGGTGCTGATCACCCAGACGCTGCAGGATATCGATCGCATCGAGGATTGGCGAACATATCAGCGCGAACTGCGTGAGCGGCGCGCATATATCACCTTGCGGCCCGAGGCGAGCGAGTCGCGCTCGGGGGCGGCTTCGTCATACCGGGCCCGGCAGATCAAGAAATAGGCGAAGACGCGCTCGGCATAGTCCCGGGTTTCGGGGCGCGGCAGGGCTTCCAGCAGGAGCAGGGGATCGTTGCGCGCGGAAAAATCACTCAGCCAATCGGCCAGCCAGCCCGGCCCGCCATTATAGGCCGCGAGTGCCAAGAGGAGATCGCCGTCGACAGCGGGGCGCTCCAGCAGCCAGAGCAGATAATCGCGGCCCAATTCCACATTCAGCCCGGGATCGTGGAGGCCTTTGGGATTGCGCCGGAAATTCGCGCCAGGCTTGAGATCTTCGGCCGTGGAAGGCAGCAATTGCATGAGCCCACGGGCGTTGGAGCGGCTCACCGCCACGGGGGTAAAGCGGCTTTCCTGGCGCATGATGGCCAAGACGGCGGCGCGATCGAGCGCGGTGTCTTCCCGTGGCGCGAACGAGGTGACGGGGCAAAAGCCTGCGCCCGCCCGCTCGATATCATATTCGGCGGCGCGCAATTGGGCCCGCGGGGCCAAAAGCGCCACGGAAAATGCGAGAAATATCGGATCTTCCGATGGGGTCAGCGTGCCATGCAGCTGCTCCAGCTCCAGTTCGGCATCGCCGAGCTGGCCAAGTTCAGCGAGGCCGGCGGCCCGCTTGGCACCGGGATGGCTGGCGACCCATTGGGCGAGGCTGCGGGCGTCCAAAGCCGGCACGGTAAATTCCAGGGCGCTGGCCCGGCCGAGTTGCGCCTCAGCCAATTGGCCATAGAGCGTGTTGGGAAATCGGGCGGCTTCACGCAGATGGCCGAAGGCGCTCGCGCTATCGCCAGCGGCCAAGGCGGCCCGCGCGGCCCAGAATTGCGCAGCCGATCTCCCCCAGGCATCGTGATAGGGCCAGTTAGCAGCTTGGCTCAGCCAATCGGCGGCCTGGGCATAATCACCGGCGCGCAAAGCCAAAAGGCCCAGCCAGAATTGACCCTGGCCAGCGCGTGGCCCCGCCAATGCCAGCCGGGCGGCGGTTTCGGCACCTTGCCAATCATTGGCCGCGAAGCGCTGCACGATGTGTTCGATGCCCTTTCGGGCGGCATCGGTATCGCCGCGCACCGCCAAAGCAGCACCCGGCAGAGCGCGGCGCGGCGCGCGCGTTGCGAGATTGTTGGCACCGCTGGCGCGTGCGGCCGGCAGATCGGCGATGGCCTGGGCCAAGGGCTGATCGCCATAACGGCGCAGCCAATCGGCCGCCTCCCCCGGATGGGCGGGGCCATGCGGGGCCAATAGCAGGCGCGCCCAAATGGGCCCGACGAGAAACGCATCTTGCGCCTGGGAGAGTGCGGCCCGGGCCCCATCCCAATCCCGCCTGGCGATCGCGTCCAGCGCGTCGGCATAAGCCTTGGCATCATCGGCCTGCAACACCTGCACGCGCGATTGCCCTTTGGCCGAGGGGATGACCAAGGCACAGGCCAGAATGGCCGCACTAGCCAGGGCCAGAACGCGCGATGCCCAGGGTTTCAAGACGAGGCTCCAGCAATTGCAAATCGCGCCAGGCCAGCCGTTTGTCTTGCGGCCTGGCCAGCAAATATACCGGCGAGAGCGTGACCAAGGCGTCAATGCCAGCCTCTTTTTCACTGTGGCCATTCGGGTCTGAAAACCGCTGCATGCGCCGGCGCAGGCGCGGCAGGCCTTCCGCGCTGCGCAGCAAGGCCTGGGCCGGCACTTCCCCGCACAGGATCAACAGTTTGGGCTGCACAAGCGCGATCGCGCGCTCCAAAAATGGCAGGCACAGCGCGATTTCGGTGGCCGTGGGCGCGCGATCCCCCGGGGGGCGCCAAAACACCAGATTGCTGATCAGGACATGCTCGGCCCGGCTCAGCCCGATGGCAGCCAACATGGCATCCAGCAATTTGCCGGCCTCGCCGGTCATCGGCCGGCCCATGGCATCATCGGATTTGCCCGGCCGTTCGCCGATCAGCAGGATCGGCGCGGCCTCCACCCCGTCCAGGAACACCGTGCTGCGCGCGGCAGCCCGCAGGGTGCAGCCGTGAAAGCCTTCTAACGCCAGACGCAGTGCGGCCAGATCCGCGGCCCCTTTCGCCAAGGCGCGGGCCGTATCGAGCGGGGAGGGGGGCTGGGCTTTGGCGCGCTTGGCCGCGAGCGGGGGCGGCGCGCGCAGCGCCAAATTGGCGCGCACCTCCATGGGATCGAGGCCGGCCTCGAACCAAAACTCCCGCAGCGCCCGCAGCGCCAAATTGGCAGAGGATCGATCCATGCCGAACGCCATAGCGCAAATGCGCGCAAAAAGCGCGTGAGCTTTGCGCGCGCTCTTGCGATCGGCGGCGTGAGCACGGATAGATCAATCTGGAATTTTTTGTGGCGCGGTGCCTGCGCGCGCCGCTGACGGAGAGATGGGCATGGATTCTGGGGCAGTGGCGCGCGATGTCATGGAATATGACGTGGTCATCGTCGGGGCGGGCCCGGCCGGGTTGGCTGGCGCAATTCGCCTGAAACAATGCGCGGCCGAGGCCGGCTCGGAAATCAGCGTGGCGGTTCTGGAAAAGGGCTCGGAAGTGGGGGCGCATGTGCTTTCCGGGGCGGTGATCGATCCTTCGGGCCTCGATGCGTTGCTGCCCGATTGGCGCGGCCTTGGCGCGCCGCTGACGCAGGAAGTCACCAAGGATCGCTTTTTGTTGCTGGGCCCGGCCGGCGCGCTGGAAATCCCCAATTTCTTGATGCCGCCGTTGATGAGCAATCATGGGGCCATGATCGGCTCTCTGGGCGCGCTGTGCCGTTGGCTGGGCACGCAGGCCGAGGCCCTGGGTGTGGAAATCTATCCAGGTTTCGCCGCCGCAGAAATCCTCTATGACGCGGCCGGCGCGGTGATGGGGGTGCGGGTCGGGGATTTTGGAATCGGCCGCGATGGCGCGCACAAGCCCGGCGTGTTCACGCCCGGCATTGATATCCATGCCAAATACACCTTGCTGGGGGAGGGGGTACGTGGCTCCCTCTCCAAGCAGGTGATCGCCAAATATGGGCTGGATGAGGGGCGCTCCCCGCAGAAATACGGGATCGGCATCAAGGAATTGTGGGAAGTCTTGCCACAAAATCACCAGCCTGGCCTCGCCCAGCACACCTTTGGCTGGCCCCTCAAGGATCAAGACGCCCAAGGCGGCTCGTGGATGTACCATTATGGAGATCGCCTCGTTTCGATCGGCTTCGTGACGCATCTCAACTACAAAAACCCCTATGTCTCGCCCTTCGACGAGATGCAGCGCTTCAAGCAGCATGTTGTGATCCGCCCGGTTCTGGAGGGTGGCAAGCGCCTTACCTACGGCGCGCGGGCGATCACCGAAGGCGGCTATCAATCCGTGCCCAAGCTGGCCTTTCCAGGTGGGGCCTTGATCGGCTGCAGCGCGGGCTTCGTGAATGTGCCGCGCATCAAGGGCAGCCATAATGCCATCAAAACGGGCATGCTGGCCGCCGAGGCGGCATTCGAGGCAGTGCAGGCCGGGCGGCGCTGCGATGAATTGACCGCCTATGACGCGGCTTACAAGGTCAGCGACGTGGCGCGCGATCTCAAGCTGGTGCGCAACGTCAAACCCCTCTGGAGCCGCTTTGGCACGGTGATCGGCGTTGGCCTCGGGGCGGCCGATATGTGGGTGAATTCTTTGACAGGCGGGGCGTTGACGCTGTTTGGCACGCTCAAGCACGGCAAAACCGATGCCGCCTCAACCGGAAAGGCCAACAAGTACAAGCCGATCGCTTATCCCAAGCCGGATGGCGTGATTTCATTCGATAAGCTGTCCTCGGTGTTTTTATCCAACACCAATCATGAGGAAGATCAGCCCGTACATTTGCGGCTGGGCGATCCCAGCGTGCCCATCCGCATTAATCTGCCCAATTTCGCCGAGCCGGCGCAGCGCTATTGCCCGGCCGGGGTCTATGAGGTGCTGCTCGACGCGAATGGGGGCAACGGGCGTTTTCAGATCAACGCGCAAAACTGTGTGCATTGCAAAACCTGCGACATCAAGGATCCCTCGCAGAATATCACCTGGGTGACACCCGAAGGCGGGGGCGGGCCAAACTATCCTGCAATGTAAGCGGCTGGCCTCTGGCCCCGCTTGGCGTGTTGCTGTTAGCATGGGGCATGCACAAGCGCGCTTTCCCCATGTTTTTGGTTTTGCTCCTGGCCAATGCCGTCCTTTCGGGCTGCGCCACCACGGCCCAGCCTTCGCGGTATGATCCGCTTGATCGCGAATCGCGCCTGCTCGGCAAATTTTTGAGCGGCCGCTTCGCCGAGCGGGCCATCGATCCCGGCGGGGCGCTACGCGCCTACGCCGAGGGGCTCAAAGATGCGCCCGGCAATCCCATTTTGCTGGAAGGCGCGCTGGTGGCCGCATTGAGCGCCGGGGATACGCAAGGCGCGGTGGTGATCGCCCGCGCCGCCCACGCGGATCGGGAGGTGACCCCCTTGGCCACCTTGATCTCTGCCGCGGATGCGCTGGCCAAAGGCAAACCCAAGCAGGCGTTGGGGCTGGTGCAGGGCTTTCGCGGCTCGGTGCTGGATGAGGCATCGGCCCGCCTGCTGAGCGCCTGGGCGTTCGCCGCTTTGGGAGAAAAGGAGGCTGCGCTTGCCGCCATCGCAGAGGCCGATCCGCGCCTGCGCAGCGCTGGGCTTGGCGGCCTGTTGGATGATCAAGCGGCGCTGTTATATTCGTATTTCGGGAATTTCGCGCAGGCCATCGAGGGCTTCGATCTGGCCGGAGGCAGCCCGCTGCGCCTGCCGGGAACGAGCCTGCGTTATGCCCAAGCGCAATCGGCCCTTGGCCATGCCGATCTGGCCCTCGCCATTCTTTCGGGCCGAAACTTTCATGGCTCGGACGGGCAAATTCTGCTGGCCGCTCAACGGCTACGCGCCGGGGAGCCGCTTGGCCCGCCTTTGCGCCCACAAGAAGGCGCAGCTCTTGGCATCACCGCTTTCGCCATCGCGTTTTCGGAAAGTTACAGTTCCGCCAACTATCTGCCCTATGTGACCATCGCCCGCATCGCCGATCCGGGAAATGACGAATTGCGCCTGATCGCCGCCGAAGCGCATCGCCAACTGGGAAACGAAGCGGCCACCAGCGGCGCATTGGCAGGAATATCGCCCACTTCGCCCTATGCCAGAGGGGCCGATATCCAGCGCGCCTTTCTGCTGCAAAGCCAAGGCGATCTGGACGGCGCGATCGCCCTGGCGCAGAGGGCGGCACAATCAGAAGATCGCGTGGCCTTGTCGACTTTGGCGGGCTTGCTGCGCCAGGGTGAGCGCTGGGAGATGGCCAAGGGCGTTTATGATCGCTTGATCGCCGGCGCGCCCGCGCCTGATTGGACGCTGTTTTATCTGCGCGGGACGGCGCTGGAGCGCCTCAAGCGCTGGCCCGAGGCGGAAGCCGATTTGTACAAGGCGCTGGGCCTGGAGCCCGAGCAGCCCGACGTGCTCAATTATCTCGGGTATTCCTGGGTCGAGCAGGGCATCAACCTGGAAAAGGCCTTGGCCCTGCTGGAGCGCGCGGTGCAATTGCAGCCAGAGGCAGGCCATATCCTCGATAGCCTGGGCTGGGCCAATTTTCGGCTGCGGCGCTTGGACAAGGCCCTCGAGTTGTTGGAAGAGGCGGTTACGTATCTGCCTGGTGATGTCACGGTCAATGATCATTTGGGCGATGTCTATTGGGCCATGGGGCGCCGGCGCGAGGCTGGCTTTCAATGGCAGCGCGCCTTGATTGCGGCCAAGGATGAGGAGGCGCAAGCGCTGCGACAGAAGCTCAAAGAAAAGGGCATCGGCCAAGAGGCACGCATTGGGGCCGCCGCGCCGACCGTGCCGGCAAACGCGGCCAGCGTTGCCAAGCCATGAGCGCGGATTTGCGGGTGTTTGGCCCGGCCAAGCTCAATCTCTTTTTGCATGTCGGCCCGCCCCGCACCGATGGCCGGCATCCTTTGGAAAGTCTGGCTGTCTTTGCTGATGTCGGCGATTGGCTGGCCTTTTCCCCAGCCGAGGATTTGCAGCTTCATATCGAGGGGCCTTTCGCGGCCGGCCTGCACGCGGAAGGGGACAATCTGGTGCTGCGCGCCGCGCGCTTGCTGGCCAAGGCGGCGGGGATCGCGCCGCGTGCCCGCATCGTTTTGGAAAAAAATCTGCCGATCGCCTCCGGCATTGGTGGGGGATCGGCCGATGCGGCGGCGGCGCTGCGCGGGCTGGCGCGCCTTTGGCGGCTCGAATTGCCCGAAACGGATCTGGAGCGCATCGCGAGCCAACTGGGCGCGGATGTGCCCGTCTGCCTCGCCAGCCGCAGCGCCATGATGCGCGGGGCTGGGGAAATCACCGATCCGGTTTCGATCGCCCCTTTGCACGGCGTTCTGGTCAATCCCGGCTTGGCCCTGGGCACGGGGGAGGTGTATCGCCGCTTCGATGCCATGGGCCTGGGCACGGGGTTTGCGGCCGATCTCACGCCATTACCGCAGGGCGATATGCTGAATTGGTTGCGCGATCAGCGCAATGATCTGGAAGCGCCGGCCATTGCGCTTTGCCCCGCGATCAAAGAGGTGCTGGCCGCGCTCAAGGCCCAGCCGCAATGCCGGCTGGCGCGCATGTCCGGCAGCGGCGCGACGTGCTTCGCGCTGGCCCAAAGCCCGGCCGATAGCGCCCATTTGGTGCGGGCGCTCGCTAAGGATCATCCCAGCTGGTGGGCCGTGCCGGCGCGCTTCGGGGATGGAGTTTCATGATCGAAATGCTGGCGCTTGTGGGGCTGGCCTTTGGGCTCAGCGCCTTGCTGTGCTTTGGCATGGTGCGGGCCAGCCTGGTGGACATGCCCGACGGCGGGCGCAAAGTGCATGCGGCCCCCACGCCCACCAGCGGCGGCCTGGCCTTTGGCGCGGCCTTCGGGGCCTCGCTGGCGGCCGCCGCATTCGCGCCCAGCGCGTCAAGCTGGGCCTGGCCTGGCGGGCAAGACGGCCTCGATCACCTGCAATGGGCGCTTCTAGCCGCCTGCGCGGCTTTGGCCATCGGCGCGCGCGATGATGTGCGCCCGATCAATGCCCGCCTGAAGATGGTGCTCAGCATGGGTGTGGGCGTGGCATTTTGCCTGTTCGTCGTGCACGCGCGCTATTTCCCGATCGGCCCGGGGCAGGTGCTTGATGCCGGCCCGGTGATCGCCATTCTGGGATCGGCCCTATGGGTGTTTACGCTTCAAAACAGCGTGAATTTCATGGACGGGGCCAATGGCCTGGCCATGGGCTCGGTGGGCATTGGGCTGGGTGCGCTGGGCGCGATCGCGGCCAGCAACGGGCTTTGGCACTTGGCTCTGGTGGCCTGGTTGGCCGCTGCCGCGCTGGGAGGATTTCTGCTGTGGAATTTCCCCATCGGGCGGGTGTTCGCCGGCGATGCCGGCGCGCTGTTTGCCGGGGCCCTGGCCGCTTATCTTTCCCTGATCCTGGTGGAGCAGGGCAATATTTCCCCCATCGTGCCGCCCTTGTTGTTTTTCCCTTTGCTGGCCGATGTGTTGTTGACCCTGCTGTGGCGGCTGCGCAATGGGCGCAATCTGCTTCAGCCGCACCGCGATCATCTCTATCAGATTGCCATGAAATCCGGTTGGTCACACGCGCGGGTGACCTGCGTCTATTGGATCATGTGCTTGCATTGCGCGGCCGTTGCGTGGGTGGTTTCGTTCGGGGTGCGAGCCAGCGGGCCCGAGCGCGGCCTGCTGGCGCTTTTGGCCTGGATCAGCGCGCTGGGCCCTTGGCTGGCTTTGATCGTTTTGGCCTGGCTCAGCGCGCGCATCAGTGCCCGGGTGCGCCGCTATGCGGCGGCCAAGGGCCTCGGTTAGTAGGCGCGTTCCAGCACGAAATCGGCCAGATCACTCAAGGCTTCGCGCACGGGCCCGGCCGGCAGATGCAGCAGGCTGAGCCGCGCCGTATCGGCATAATCGCGCGCGGCCTGTAACGTGCGCTCCATCGCGCCGTGCTGCTGAAAGAGCGCGAGCGCGTGCTCGAAATCGCCAGGCTGTTGGGCCCCTCCGCCCATGACGCGGCGCCAAAATGCCTCATCTTGTGGGCCGGCGCGCTCCAGCGCGAAGACCACGGGCAAAGTGAGCTTTCCTTCACGGAAATCGTCCCCGATATTCTTGCCCAAGGAACTGGTGCGCCCGCCATAATCCAAAGCGTCATCGATGAGCTGGAAAGCCAGCCCCAACGCGCGGCCAAAACCGGCCAGCGCCTCGCAATGGGCCCCGGTTTGGCCCGCCGCCATGGCCCCAACGCGGGCCGCCGCCGAAAACAGCGCGGCGGTTTTCGCCTCGATGATCTGCAGATAGCGTTCGAGCGGAACATCCACATCATTGACCGCGGCGAGCTGCATCACCTCGCCCTCGGCGATGATGCCCGACGTGCGCGAAAGCACCTCCAGCGTGGCCAAATCCCCGGCATCGACCATCAAAGCGAATGCACGCGAAAACAGAAAATCGCCGACCAGCACGCTGGCGGCATTGCCCCAGACGGAATTGGCGGCGGCCTTGCCGCGCCGCAGGCCGCTGCCATCGACCACATCGTCATGCAGCAAAGTGGCGGTGTGGATGAATTCCACCGCGGCCGCCAGGCGGCGCGCCGCCTCGTTGACCGGGCCAAACAAGCTGGCGGCGGCCAATGTGATCAGCGGGCGCAGGCGCTTGCCGCCCGCATCGATCAAATAGGTGGCAACATTGGGGATGATGCTCACCGGGCTGCTCAAGCGATCATGGATGAGCAAATCCACTGCCTGCACATCGGCGGTCAAAATCGTGATCAACCGCTCGACGGGATCGCGCGAGCGGGCCGATAGATTTTCAGGTTGGGCTCCCGACAGCGGCATCAATCTGAATTCCTGTTTCTCGATTCGGCATCCACGTTCAAAACCATTAAGCTAAAGCGTGGGCCTTCCCGCGCCACGAAGCAATCGTCATGCGGGGCATCTCGTTGGGCCTATGGGCTTGCGGCGAAGAGGTCAACAACCTGCGAGGGCAACTGATGCAAGAACTCCTTCGAACCAACGATATTGTGTATATCAGCTTCGCGCAGGCCATGCTGCGGACGGCGGGCATCGAAAGCTACCTCCTCGATGAGGCGCAAAGCAGCATGGATGGCTCGATCGGGGCAATCCCGCGCCGTGTGCTGGTGGCCCAGGCCCAGTTCGAAGAAGCCAAGGAGATATTGCGGGTTCTGGCGCAGGAGATCGAGGAAGCGCGTGATTGAATTGCAAGATGATGCCTTCTTGGATGGGCAATTGGTTTTGGCCCAGCCGGTCAACGGCTATCGCGCCGGCATGGATGCAATGCTTCTCGCGGCCTCCATCGAAGGCGCGCCCGGCCAGCATCTGATGGAGGCGGGATGCGGGGCGGGTCATGCCGTGTTGGCGGCGGCCCATCGCCTCCCAGCCTGCCGCTTCACCGGCCTGGAGCGCGAACCGCTTTTGGTCGCCGCGGCCAAGGCCAATGTGGCGCGCAATTGCATGATCAGCCGTGTGGACATCCAAGAGGCCGATTGCCTCCAAGACGGGCTGGTTTATGACGGCGTGTTTTGCAATCCGCCGTTTGACGATTTGGCGCGCGCCCAGAGGCCGGGCGCCGGCCGTGTGCATGCGTATGTAACCGAAACCCCGCTCGATGGCTGGATCAAGGCCTTGGCCAATCGCCTGCGCGGCGGGGCGGCCTTGACGCTGATCCACCGCGCCCATCGGCTTGGCGAATTGTTGGCCGCGTTCGAGGGGCGCCTCGGCGGCGTGGAAATTTTCCCTGTGCGGCCAAGGGCCGATCAGCCGGCCAAGCGCGTGCTGATCCGGGCGCGCAAGGGCTCGCGCCAGCCATTGCGCCTCTATGCCGGCCTCGATCTGCACGAAGCGGGCCCATCCCGGCATAGCGCGCGCGCCGAGGCGCTGTGGCGCGGCGCGGCATTGGAATGGCGATGAGCATGGCCGATCCCCCGTTTTGGCAGGCCAAGACGCTGGCGCAAATGAGCCCAGCCGAATGGGAAAGCCTGTGCGATGGCTGCGGCAAATGCTGCCTGATCGGCCTGGAGGACATGGACACCGGCGAAATCCATCTCACCGACGTGGCGTGCCGGCTTTTGGATGGGCAGAGTTGTCGCTGCCGCGATTATGCCAATCGCCAGCAGGAGGTGCCCGATTGCGTGCAATTGACACCGCAAAACGTCTCGCAACTGCACTGGCTGCCCAAGACCTGCGCCTATCGCTTGCTGCACGAGGGCAAAGCGCTGCGCCCCTGGCATCCCTTGCTTTCGGGCGATTCAGAATCGGTGCACCGGGCCAATGTCTCGGTGCGCGGCCGCACCCGCCCGGAGCGCAACCAGAAAGTGCGCAATCTGATCCGGCGCATCACCGCGTGGCCCGATCCAACGGAATAGATGCCGGTCGTTCTTTTCTCGCGCTGGCATCAGGTTATGATCGCTGCTTCGATCAGTTTGGAAACGCTCATGACCGCCAAGCCTGAAACCCAAGCCGAGAAGCGGGGCGATCGGCCCTCGCCGAGCCTCTTGTTGGCGCGCGCGCGCTATACGGCGGCCCAGAGCCTGCGCGTGGTCTGGTATGCGTCGCACTATCGGCTGGCCCGCAGCCTTTCCAGCCCGCTGCAACCACCGGCGCAGCCGGCCGCCAGCGCCAAGGAGCCCAAGAGCGCTGCCCGCGCGTTTCAAAGGCGCTTTCGCGACCTGTTCGAGCAGGATCGGGCGAATATCGAGGCGGGCCTCTATCCCGCCCCGCGTGATCTCAATCTCGCCCGTTTATGGAGCACGCTGAACAATTCCTTGCGCTTTTTTGAGGATCTGCCGGCCGTTGATTCCCGCAGAACGGCGCGCAACGGCATTGAGGTGCGCGAGCAATTGGCGGGCAATGGGCATTATCCCGCCTATTATCTGCAAAATTTTCACTACCAATCCGGCGGCTGGCTGACCCAGGAAAGCGCCAAACTCTATGACACCCAGGTGGAAATCTTGTTTGGCGGGGCGGCTGATGCCATGCGCCGCATCGCGCTCGGCGCGTTGGCGCGGGCCTGGCGCGGTGCCGATCACCGCCACCTCAAGCTTCTCGATGTGGCCTGCGGCAATGGGCGCTTTTTGAGCCAGGCCTTGGAGGCTTTTCCACGCCTGACGGCCCATGGCCTCGATCTTTCACCCGCCTATATCGAAGAGGCGCGCGCGCGCCTGCGCCCCTGGCCCAAAGTGGATGTGGCCATGGGCATGGCCGAAGCCATGCCCATGGCGGATGCCAGCTTTGACGCCGCCACCTGCATTTATTTGTTCCATGAATTGCCGCCCAAGGTGCGCCCAATGGTGGCCAGGGAAATCGGCAGGGTGGTCAAGCCCGGAGGCATCGTGATCCTGGCCGATAGCCTCCAAATGCGCGACGCACCAGAGCTTGATGACTTGTTGGAATTGTTTCCCTCCGGCTTTCATGAGCCGTTTTACAATTCCTATCTGAAAGAGGATCTGGTGCGCATGATGGGGCAGGCCGGGCTGGTGCTGGACGAAACCCGCCTCGCGTTTTTGACTAAGGTGATGCGCTTTCGAAAGCAGGGGGGCTGAGCGCGGCGGCACGGCGGATCGCCTCCGCGCGCACGGCGTGCAAGATGGCCTGCGTGTCGCGCCGCAAGCCAGAGCGCACCAAGCCGGCAGGGAAAGGCGTTTTGGTGGCCATATCGGCCTGGTAATGGAGGCGCGAGGCATTGGGGCCGAGGCTTTGGATCTGCCAACTGCCCTCAAGGATGGCCAGATCGCCGCCATCCTTGACAAAGCGGATCTCGCGCGGCGGTGCGTAATGCGAACGAAAACGCAGCTTCAGATCACTCAAGCCGGGCAAAAACCGCACGCGCTGCTCACGCAGATCGCTGCTGGAATCGGCGCTGCGCTCGATCACGCGGCAATGCGTCATCTTGGGCACATAATTGGGCGCGTTCGCGCAATCCAGCATCAAATCCCACAGCGCCGGCGCGGCAACGGGAATATCCACGCCCGCGTGCACCCGCCCACCAGGGGCCGGCCTGGGCAATTCCCTGACTTCGACGAGAATGTCCCCGCGCAGCAAAGCGGCTTCTTCGCTGCTGGTCCAGGCCAGGATCGGAAGCATCCCCCCGGCCAGCGCCAGCGCGCGAAAAATTTGCAATAATCCAGGAAAACCAAGCATCCGCGGCATTTCAGCTCCGCTCGATCGGCGCCTCAGACGGCCTTGGCCTTGGCCTTGGTGGGTTTACGCGGGGCGCGCGGCTTGGCCGGCTTGGCGGCCAGGCCAGTTTTGGTAACCAAGCGGGCGCGCGCAGGCACCGGCGCTTTGGCTTTTCTCTCGGCCATTTCGGCCTCGATGACCGGCATCAGGGCTTCGGCATCGGCCCGCTGGCGCGGCGTGCCGGTTTGTTGCAGGCGCAAAGCGTTGTCGCGCAATGTCGCGAGCGCCTTGGGCTCCATCCCCGGGATCATATCGGCAATAGCCATGGAAGCCTCTGTTTGTACTCGTAAAAATTGGGAGGCCGGCGCATACCGGCCCCCCAAAACTTTAGACGGCTTTCAGATTGATGGCGGCTTCCTTGCCGGAGCGCCGATCCTTTTCCACTTCGAACGTGACCTTTTGGCCATCGCTCAGGCCCGAAAGCCCAGACCGCTCAACCGCAGAGATGTGAACGAAAACATCCTTGCCGCCGCCATCGGGAGCGATAAAGCCGAAGCCCTTGGCGGAGTTGAACCATTTAACAGTGCCGGTAGTCATGAAAATTAGCCTTGGAAACGCAGCGGAACCGGGTGCAGATGCAAATCGCCGGCTTCGCAAATGGTGATCACCGCCGGAAAAGCCCAACGATGGAATCGATAACCGGAGAGACGGCGTTCAAGTCCGCGCGCGGGCGAAACGAGGGTGCGGCCGGCGCTGCGAGGATCGAAGCGCATTCCCTAGCACGTGCCCAAGGGCAAAGATAGTGCGTTTCTTGGGCCGGGTGCCAAACGGCTTTCAAAGGCCGAGCGCGCTGAGGCCTGGATGATCATCCGGACGGGGCCCAAGCGGCCAGTGGAACAGGCGTTCGGCCGCGCTGATGGCGATATCGTTGATGCTGGCATGGCGCGCGGCCATATAGCCTTCGGCATCAAACAGCCAGTTTTCATTGCCATGAGAGCGCCAAAAGCCCCCGGCCGCATCGCGCCATTCATAAACAAACCGCACGGCGATGCGATTTTCGGTGAAGGCCCATAGCTCCTTGATGAGGCGATAATCGTTTTCCTTGGCCCATTTGCGGGTCAAGAAGGCTTCAATCTCAACCCGCCCTTCAAAGATTTCCGAACGATTGCGCCAGCGGCTATCGGGGCTGTAGGCCAGGGCCACTTGGGCGGGATTACGCCCATTCCAGGCATCTTCGGCCTTGCGCACCTTGAGCGCGGCGCTGTGCGCATCGAACGGGGGAAAAGGCGGGCGGCTCATGTTTCGCTTCCTGACAGTTGCAACCAAAGCGTTCAGCCGATTTGCCCGCGATGACGGAGCTTGGCATCGGCCAGCACGCAGGCCAGCATGGCCTCGGCCACCGGCACGGCCCGGATGGCGACGCACGGATCGTGGCGGCCCTTTGTACTAATTTCGATATCCTGGCCATCGCGCGTGATGGTGCGCCGCGGCGTGAGGATGGAGGAGGTGGGCTTGATGGCCATGCGGGCGATGATGGCCTGCCCCGTGGAAATGCCGCCCAGAACGCCACCGGCATGGTTGGATAGAAAGATCGGGCCATCAGGCCCCATGCGCATTTCATCGGCATTATCTTCGCCGTTCAGGTTGGCGCTGGCAAAGCCGGAGCCGATCTCCACACCTTTGACGGCATTGATGCCCATCAGGGCCCCGGCGATTTCACCGTCCAGTTTGCCATAGACGGGCGCGCCCCAGCCGGCCGGGATTCCTTCGGCGCACACCTCGACGATACCGCCCAGCGAGGAGCCGGCCTTGCGCGCCGCCTCCAGCCGGATGGCCCAGCGCTGGGCCGCCTCCGCATCCGGGCAGAAAAAAGCGTTGGCGGCCACCTCGTTCCAATCCCAGGCGGCTTCGGCGATGCGATCCCCGCCCATGGCGATCAGCGCTGCACGGATCTGGACTTCCGGGCCGAGCACCTGGCGGGCCAAAGCCCCGGCCGCCACGCGGCAGGCGGTTTCGCGGGCGCTGGCCCGGCCGCCACCGCGCGGATCGCGCAAGCCATATTTCGCGTCATAGGTGTAATCGGCATGGCCGGGGCGATAAGCCGGCGCGATTTGCGCATAATCCTTCGGCCGCTGATCGACATTCTCGATCAGCATGGCGATGGGCGTGCCGGTCGTTCGGCCATCAAAGACCCCAGAAAGAATACGCACCTGATCGGGCTCGCGCCGTTGGGTGACGAAGGCGCTTGTTCCTGGCCGGCGCCGATCCAGATCGGCCTGGATGATTGCCTCATCGATCGCCAGGCCCGGCGGGCAGCCATCCACCACGCAGCCAATGGCCGGGC
>CAZAGL010000002.1:0-34985 GCA_964484435.1 uncultured Caulobacteraceae bacterium | reverse complement strand
CGCGCCAAACGGGGCCCCGCCGCCCAGCCAGCCAGGACCCAACGCTGATCATCGGGGCCGGCATGGCCGGCGCGGCCATGACCAAGGCCCTGGCCCGGCGCGGCATGCCGATCATGGTGCTCGATGCCGGCGAGGAGCCAGCCAGCGGGGCCAGCGGCAATCCCTTGGCCCTGCTCACGCCGCGCTTGGATCGCAGCGAGGATGCGGGCGCGCGCTTTTTCCGCGCCGCTTATCTGGCCGCGCTCGCTGCCTATGCCGGCCAGCCCTGGTTCCAGGCTTGCGGGGTTGTGCAGCGCCCGCGCCACAGCGAAGATCAGCTGGCGATCGCGCACTTGCTGGCCGCCCCGCCCTTGGTGCCGGATCTGCTGGCGGCTCATCCCAGCGGGGCCTGGCATGGCCAAGCCGGCGTTTTGCGCCCAGGCGCCCTTCTGGAGGATTGGCTGGCCCCCGCGCGCGTCCGATACGCGTGCCAGCCCACCCGGCTCGATCACGAGGATGGCCTTTGGCACGCGCGCGATGCGCAAGGAAACCTCTTGGCACAGGCCCGGCATGTAGTGATCTGCGCCGGGCCGGCCTTGGCCAGTTTCGCGCAAACCGCATGGCTGCCCTTGGCCTTTTCCGCGGGGCAGATCGAGTTTACGCCCGATGCCGGCCCCCTGCGCCTCGATCAGGCCATTACGGGGGCGGGCTATGGCGCGCCTTGGGGCGATTCGCTGCTGTTCGGCGCGACATTCGATCCCCAGGCCGATGCCCAGATGCAGCCAACCAGCGCGGCTTCGCGCCAGCGCAATTTGGCCGCTTTGGCCGCCCTCACGGGCCGATCCGAACAGGAGATCGACGGGGCGCGCCTCACCTCGCGCACGGGCATCCGCGCCAGCGCACCCGATCGGCTGCCCATTGCCGGCCTGATGCCGGCCGCGCCCGCTTGGCTGCGCCAGCAAGCGGGCCTAGCCCATGGCCGCCCGGCGGATTTGAGCCAGCCCGCGCCGGCTTATCCGGGCCTCTATGTTCTCGGCGGCTTCAGCGCGCGCGGCTTTCTGGCCGCCCCCATTCTGGGCGAGCAGATCGCGGCCGAAATCTGCGGTGAGCCAGCTTTGCTGGACTCCTCCATCCTCGATGCCTTGCATCCCGCGCGCTTCCTGCTGCGCGCGCTCAAGCGTGGACAGAAATTGGCGCAGGGCTAAGGCGGCCGTCTTTGGCCTTCAGCAAGCTGCTAATGCGGAAGCTGCCGGCGCAGCGTATCCGCCTCTTCTTTCAGGCGCAGCTTTTGCCGCTTCATTTCCATGATTTTCAAGGGATCAGCCGATGGTTTTCTGCGTGCCGCTTCGATTGCGGCGTCAAGATCTCGGTGCCGAGTATCGAGTTCGCGGATACGCGATTGCAGCGCCATAAGGCTACCTCCTCTGCTAAGCAGGTCGAGTAAAGCACCAAGCTGGGCTTTTGTCCGTTGCTATCGTATAAATCCGCATGGTTGACCGATCACCACTTATCGTTGGAATTTCAGGGGCATCCGGAGCAATTCTGGGGATTTGCGCTTTGCGTCTCCTACAGGAATTGTCGATTGACGCTCATCTCGTCGTGAGCCGCAGCGCGGCGCTGACTTTGCAGCTCGAAACCCAGATGGGCCTCCAGGATATCGAGGCCCTGGCCGCCCATCGCCACAAAGTGGGGGATTTGGCCGCGCCCATCGCGTCGGGCTCGTTCCGCACGCGCGGCATGCTGATCGCGCCCTGTTCGGTGCGCACCATGAGCGAGATCGCCACGGGCGTGACCTCCTCGCTGCTCACCCGCGCCGCCGATGTCACCCTGAAGGAGCGCCGCCCCCTTGTGCTGATGGTGCGCGAGGCACCTCTGCATCTGGGCCATTTGCGCACGATGACGGCTTTGGCGGAAATGGGGGCCATCCTCTATCCGCCGCTGCCGGCCTATTATGCCGGCTTGACCAGCCTGGAGGATGCGGCACGCCAATCGGTGGGCCGGGCGCTCGATCTGTTCGGGCTGGATTGGCCGGGCCTGCGCCGCTGGGATGGCCCGGCATGAAGGCGGCTGATGCGCTCTGGGAGCAAGCCTGCGCGCTCTATGCCCGGCCCGGCGCGCGCGAGGAATTGCTCGGCCTGCAAGAACGCTGCGGGGCCGATGTGCCGATCCTGCTGTGGGCCGCCGCCTTGGCCGTTAATGGTGAAAAGCTGGATATGCCGATTGCGCGCGAGGCGCGGGCCAAAGCCGAGCCGATCGCCGAATGCGTGCGCGCCGTGCGGGCAATGCGGCGCAAGCTTGCTGATCTGGCCCCGGCACGAGCCGCAGAGCCGGCGCGCGCGGCGCTACTGAACGGGGAACTCGCCCTGGAGCGCCTGCAGATCGAAGCCCTGGCTGCTTATCTGGGCAGGCCGCAAAGCGCGGGCGCGATGCTGGAAAATCTCCAGACGGCGCTGGCGGCCTGCGGCTGCTTCGCCAGCCCCGAAAGCGTGGAAAGCCTGGCCCAGCTTCTGGGTAAGGACTGAATCCCCTTTTCAGGCCAGTTCGATGGCCATGGCGGTGGCCTCGCCGCCGCCAATGCACAGGCTGGCGAGGCCCCGCTTGGCCCCGCGTTGCTGCATGGCGTGGATCAAAGTCACCAGGATGCGCGCGCCCGATGCCCCGATCGGATGGCCCAAGGCGCAGGCACCGCCATGCACATTGACCACATCATGGCCCATGCCGAGCTCGTGCATGGCAATCATCGGCACGACGGCGAACGCCTCGTTGATCTCGAACAGATCGACATCGCCAATGCTCCAGCCGGCTTTTTCCAGGGCCTTGCGCATGGCCGGCACCGGCGCGGTGGTGAAATAGGCCGGCTCATGGGCATGGGCCGCGGCGGCGATGATGGTCGCTAACGGGGCAAGGCCACGCCGATCGGCCTGCGAGCGCCGCATCAGCACCAAGGCCGCCGCGCCATCAGAAATGGCCGAGGCATTGGCCGCCGTGATCGTGCCATCGGCTTTGAAGGCCGGCTTGAGGCTGGGGATCTTTTCCGGGCGGGCTTTGCGGGGCAATTCATCGCGCTCGATGCGCACCAGGCCCTGCTTGCTGGCGATCTCCAGCGGCACGATTTCCTTGGAGAAATCAGCACTCTGGGCCCGCGCCAGGGTTTCGAGGGCATAGCCATCCTGCTGCTGGCGGGTGAATTGGAATTCCTGCGCCGCCTTATCGGCATAAAAGCCCATGGGCAGGCCTTCATAGGCATCTTCCAGCCCATCCAGCGCCATGTGATCGAGCACCTTGTCATGGCCGTATTTGTGCCCTTCGCGCAGCTTGGGCAGCAGAAACGGCGCGTTGGTCATGCTCTCCATGCCGCCGGCCAATGCGATTTGCACCTCATCGGAAAGCAGCAAGGCGCGCGCCAGAATGGCCGCCTGCATGCCGGACCCGCACATTTTGTTGAGCGTGGTGGCCTGGGCGGTTTTGGGCAGGCCGGCCGTGAGCGCAGCCTGCCTGGCCGGGGCCTGGCCCTGGCCGGCCCCCAGCACATTGCCCATCAGCACCTGCTCGACATCGGCCCCATCGAGCCCTGAGCGCGCCAGCGCCGCACGGATGGCAACGGCCCCCAATTCGTGGGCGGAAAAGCCGGAAAGCTCCCCCAACAGCGCACCCATGGGCGTGCGCGCCATACCCGTGATGACGATGGGATCAGATTGGGCGGACATCAGGGCTTCCTCTTTCAGGCCATATCGTGCGCCGGGGGCGACGCAAGCCCAATGGATTTGCCATGCCAAAGCAGGAATTTCTATGATGATTTCATGACAAAGCGCTTTTGGGCTTGCGCGCCGGCCATCCCTTGGCCCTTAGAGGCGAGGATCCGGTGCGGCCTTGATGCCTCCCGGCCGGCTCGTGCGAGATGGGGAAGGCAGATGCGCAACGGGAAACTCGGCGCTGGCGCTGTCAAAGCCATTGGGCTTGGCCTGTTGCTTGGCCTCATGGCCTGCGGCCCCCGGCCCGCCTCCGATGCGCCCGAGCAAAGCATCGTGGCCATTCCCGAAATTTCGGTCGATGGCTCCAGCACGGTTTTTCCGATCACCGAAGCCATGGGCGAAGAATTCCAGCTGGCCACGCGCATCCGCGTATCGATCGGGCAATCGGGCACGGGCGGGGGCCTCAAGAAATTCTGCCGTGGCGAGATCGATGTGGCCGCCGCCTCGCGGCCCATCAAGCCCAGCGAAATCGAGGAATGCGCGGGCACCGGCGTGGAATTCATCGAACTGCCGGCCGCTCTCGATGCGCTGGCCATGGTGGTTCCCCATTCCAATACCTGGGCCCAATGCCTCAGCGTGGAGGAAGTGGCGCGCGCCTGGAGCCCGCAATCGGAGGGCAAGATCAATTCCTGGGCCCAGATTCGCGCCGGCTTTCCCGATTTGCCGCTCACGCTTTATGGGCCTGGGGTCGATTCCGGCACCTTCGATTACTTCACTTTGGTGGTGAACGGCAAAGAAGGGGCCTCCCGCACCGATTTCACCGCCACCGAAGATGACAATGTGATCCTTCAAGGGGTTGGGGCCGATCGCGGCGCGATGGGCTATCTGGGCCTCGCTTATGCCGATGAGGGCCTGGCGCAGGTGCGCGTGGTTTCAATCCGCCAGCCCGATGGGGCCTGCGTCACGCCCAGCGTCGAGCACGCGCGCGCCGGCAATTACAAGCCCTTCACCCGCCCGCTTTTTTATTACGCCAATGCCAAATCGGTGGCCGGCAAGCCGCAAGTGCGCCAGTTCTTGGCTTACCTGTTTGACCCCGCCAACGCGGCCTTGGTCGATGAAGTCGGCTATGTGCCCATGCCGGCTCTGGCCTATGCCCGCGTCAAGGCGCGTCTCGATGCGCGCATATTGGGCCATGCCGGCGGCGATCTGGAAGGCCTCATCCGGGGAGATTCTCCAGCCGCGCCCTGAGCGCACCTGCCAGGGCGCTTTTCAGGCGCGGCGGATCGTGGAACAAGGGTGCCAATCGCCGATTTTTCCACCCGCTAATGCCTGGGAATGCTGCCTTTCATGATGTCCTCGTCTTATCTCTCATCCCGCATCATTGCGCGCGTTGCCGCGTTCTGCGTGGCGCATGCCTGGAAGGTGGCGGGCGGGGCCATGCTGCTGCTGGCGGCAGCGGTGTTCCATGTCATCACCGCGATGGACATCACCACCGATCCGGACGCGCTGATTTCGCCCGACATTCCCTATCGCAAGGCCGAGGCGGCCTTCCGCGAGGTTTTCCCCTCGGCGCGGGCCAATTTCGTGGTGGTCATCGATGGGCAGACGCCCGAATTGGCCGAAAGCGCCGCCCAGCAGATTTCCCGTGCCATGCAGGCGCGCCCCGATCTGTTCACCAGCGTGCGCCGGCCCGATGGCGGGGAGTTTTTCGCGCAAAACGGCCTGTTGTTTCTGCCGAAGGATGAGGTGCAGGCCCGCACCGATCAATTGCTGCGCGCCCAGCCCTTTTTGGGCCCCTTGGCCTATGACCCGAGCCTGCGCGGGGTGATGGCCACCTTCGCCAGCTTTGCCCAGGGCGTTGAGCGCGGAGAGGCCAGCCTCAAGGATCTGGAGCGCCCGATCACGGCCATGAAGGCACCGCTGGATTCCGCGATCGGCGGCAAGGTCGCCAATTTCAGTTGGCGGGCTTTGTTTTCCGATGCGGCCCCCGGCCCGCGCGATCTGCGCAAAATGGTGCTGGCCGATCCCGTGCTCGATCACGCCAAGCTGAAATCGGCGCAGGCCCCCAGCGCTTTCGTGCGCGAAATGGCGGCCAAGCTCAATGCCGGCCCCGATCAGGGCGCGCGGGTGCGCCTGACTGGGCCGGCTTTGCTGGCCGACGAAGAATTTGCCACATTGGCGGAAAATGCGGGGCTGACCAGCCTGCTGATGCTGGGTGCCATCACACTGATGCTGTGGCTGGCCACCCATTCGGCCCGCACGATTTTCTGCATCCTGCTGACGACGCTGACCGGGCTTTCGAGCACGGCGGCCATCGGCCTCATGCTGTTTGGCCGGTTCAACGCCATCTCCTTGGCGTTCATCCCGTTATTCGTCGGCCTCGGCATCGATTTCGGCATCCAATTGGCGGTGCGCTTTCGTGCCGATCAGCGCGATCAGCCCAGTCTGGATGGCGCGATCATCATGGCCGCGAGCGTCATGGGCCGCTCCTTGGCTTTGGCCGCGGCGGCCATCGCCGTCGGCTTTTTGGCCTTCGTGCCCACCCAATACAGCGGCATTTCCCAGCTGGGAGCCATTGCCGGCCTTGGCATGGTCATCGCCTTGGTGTTGAGCCTCACCATGCTGCCGGCCCTGCTGAAGCTGACGGCCCCGCGCGGGGCTTTGGCCCTGGGCGGCGATACCTGGCTGACGCGGGTGGATGCCTATGTGCTGTCCAAGCGGCGCTATGTGCTGGGCTTTTCGGCTTTGGCCGGGGCGATCTGCTTTGCGCTATCGCCGCTATTGCCCTTCGATTTCAATCCCTTGCATCTGCGCAGTGCCAAGACGGAATCGGTTTCCACTTTGCTTGATCTGTCGCGCGATCCGCTGCAATCGCCCGATGCGATCAATATCATCGCCAAGAGCCAGGTTGAGGCCCAGGCCCTCAGCGCGCGGCTGGCCCAATTGCCCCAGGTGGACCGCGTGGTCAGCCTCGCGCGTTTCGTGCCCCCCGATCAGGAAGAAAAACTCCTGGCCATTAGCGAGGCCTATGATTTGCTGGGGCCATCGCTTTCGCCATTCGAGCTGGCACCGGCCCCCAGCGATGCCGATGAGATCGCCGCCATCCTCGATGCCAGCGCCAAATTGCGCGCCGCCGCCAGCCAGCCGGGCACCGATCGCGAGGCCGCCAAGCCGGCTTTGGCCTTGGCCGAAACGCTGGAGGCACTGGCCAAGGCCCCGGCCAGCGCGCGCGCGGCGGCCAGCACCGCCTTGATCGCCCCCCTCACCGTGACGCTGGAACAGGTGCGCGCCTCGCTGGAGGCGCAGCCCGTTTCGCTCGATACCCTGCCGCCGGAATTGGCGCGCCAATGGCTGGCCCCCGATGGGCGCGCGCGCCTGGCCGTCATCCCCAAGGGCGATACCAATTCCAATGCGGTGCGCCAGGATTTCGCCGCCGCGGTGCGCGCAATTGTGCCCGAAGCCAGCGGCCCGCCGATCGCCCAGATCGAGGCCGGCCGCATCGTGGTCGGGGCCTTCATCACGGCGGGCATCCTCTCTTTTCTGGCCATCACCGCTTTGCTGTTCTTGGCGCTGCGCCGTCCCGGCGATGTGCTGATCACCATGACGCCCATCCTTCTCACCGGGTTATTGACCATCGGCTCGGCGGTCATGCTGAAACTGCCGCTCAATTTCGCCAATATCATCGCCTTGCCGCTCTTGTTCGGCATGGGCGTGGCCTTTCACATCTATTTCGTGATGGCCTGGCGCGAGGGGGAGGGCCATTTGCTGGATTCGAGCCTGGCGCGCGGCGTGTTTTTCAGCGCGTTGTCCTCGGCAACCGGGTTTGGCAGCCTCTGGCTGTCCAGCCATCCGGGCACGGCCAGCATGGGCCAATTGCTGATGATCTCGTTGTTATGGACCATCGTCTCGGCTTTGTTTTTCCAGCCTGCTTTGATGGGGGCCGCCCCAACAGATCGCGGCTCTGGGGCTGGCATGCGCGATTCATGAGCATGCAGTATCTGCTCAACGGCTATCACCGCTTTCGCGATGGGCCCTGGCCGCATTTGCAGGAGCTGTTTTTGCAGCTGGCGCAGGGCCAAGCCCCGAAAACGCTCGTTCTGGCCTGCAGCGATAGCCGAGTCGATCCCCAGCGGGTGTTCGATGCCGCGCCCGGCGAATTGTTCGTGGTGCGCAATGTGGCCGCCTTGTGCCCGCCTTATCAGCCCGACGGCCAGTATCATGGCACATCGGCCGCGCTGGAATTTGGCGTCAATGCCCTGGAAGTCCGCCAGATCGTGGTCATGGGGCATGGCCGCTGCGGGGGCTGCGCGGCGCTGCTCGGCGGGGCTCCGCATTCGTGCCCGGAATTCTTGGCTCCCTGGATCGAAATCGCCGGGCCGGCCCGCGCGCGCGCGCAAAAGCGGGCAAAGGCCGGTGCCGATGCCCAGCGCGCCTGCGAGGAAGAAACCGTGCGCGAAACGCTTCAGAATCTGCGCAGCTTCCCCTTCATCACCAAGGCCGTGCGCGCGGGCCGATTGACGCTGCATGGCATGTGGTTCGATGTTGGGCTTGGCGAATTGTGGCAGCTGGATCCCAGCGGCGCATTCGCGATGATCACGGCGCAAGCGCCCTGATCGATTCGGGAGAGCGAGCATGGCATTGCGCGAGGATTTGGCCGATACGCTGATCTATCAGATCTATCCCAAATCGTTTCGCGATGGCGATGGCGATGGCATCGGCGATCTGCGCGGCATTATCGAGGGCCTTGCCCATATCGCCGATTTGGGCGTGCGCTGGGTGTGGCTGTCGCCGATCTTCACCTCGCCGATGATCGATAACGGCTATGACGTCAGCGATTATCTGGGCATCAATCCCCTGTTCGGGACCATGGCCGATTTTGAGGAGATGATCGCGGCGGGTCAAAAGCTTGGCATCCGCTTTATCCTAGATATCGCGCTCAATCACACCTCCAGCGCGCATCCCTGGTTCCAGGCGGCGCTTGGCGATCCGCAGAGCCCGTATCGCGATTGGTATCATTTTCGCCCCGCCGGGCCGCCGGCCAATAATTGGCAATCCATTTTTGGTGGGCCCGCCTGGAGCCTCGCCAGCAGCAAGGATGTGCAATATCTGCATCTGTTCGATGCCTCCCAGCCCGATCTCAACTGGGATAACCCGGCGGTGCGGGCCGCGATTTTCGCGGCCATGCGCTTTTGGCTGGACAAGGGCATTGGCGGCTTCCGGCTGGACGTGGTCAGCGTGATTTCCAAGCCCCCTGGCTTGCCCGATGCGCACGATCCGCGCCCCGCGCCGCTTTATGCGCAGCTGGCACACGGCCCGCGCCTCAAGGAATTTTTGCGCGAAATGCACAAGGCGGTGTTCGCGGATTATGATGGCCTTGCGATCGGCGAGGCGCCGGGCGTCGATAGCGCGCTGGCCGCCAGCCTGGTCGATCCCGCCGATCCCATGCTGGGTCTGCTTTATCATTTCGATCTGGTGGCCCCGGCCCGTGATGCCCAAGGCGATTGGGATCGCATCGCCTTCAAGCGCGTGTTCAGCGCCTGGGATCAGGGCATCGGCCCGCGCGGCACCAACACGATCGTGCTGTCCAATCATGATTTGGGGCGCATCGTTTCGCGTTTTGGCGATGCCGGCGCGTATCGCAGCGAAAGCGCGAAGGCGCTGTTGGCTTTGGTCCTGCTCGGGCGCGGGGTGCCCTTTTTGTATCAGGGCGACGAACTGGGCCTGCCCAATACGCCCTTCGCCAATATGGCCGAGCTGGACGATGTCTGGGCCAAGACCACCTATCGCCTGCTGCGCGAGGCCGGCGCGAGCGAAGAGGCGGCCTTCCACGAGGCGGCAGCCATGACGCGCGATCATGCCCGCACGCCCTTTCCCTGGGATGGCACCCGCCATGCCGGCTTCACCCGCGCGCCCAGCCCCTGGCTGAAACTGCACCCCGATGCCGGGCAATTGCACCGCGCCGCGCAGGCGGCCGATCCCACCTCTGTGTTGACCTTCGCGCGGGCGCTGATCGCGCTGCGCCAGAGCGATGCGCTGTGGCGCGGCGGCGATTTCCGCGATCTCGCTCCGATGGATCACGATGTGTTCCATTTTTCACGCAAATTGGGCGGGCGGATCGGGCAGGTGATGATCAATCTGCGCTCTTGCCCCGTGGAAATGCCGGCACCGGCGCCAAGCGCGCAAAGCCAAGGCCTGGGCCTATGCAATTACGGGCCCGGTGCCGGCGGCGCCTTGCTACGCCCCTGGGAAGTGCGGGTATGGCAAACCCCAACCGGCAAGAGCGCGTGAAGCCGGCCACGCCCCAAGGCATTGTCTTCTTGACAGGCTTTGCGCTTTTGGCGTTTGCCGGCAATTCCCTGTTGACGCGCGCGGCGTTGAGCCAGGCGCTGATCGGGGCAGGGGCCTTTGCCGGCATCCGCCTGGCTTCCGGGGCGCTGATGCTGATCGCCGCCAATGGTTTTGCCTGGCGGCGCGCTTTGCCGGGCCCCAAGGATGGCCCGGCCATATTCGCCTTGCTGATCTATATGGGCTGCTTTTCCTTTGCCTATAAGGCCTTGGGCGCGGCCAATGGCGCGCTGATCTTGTTCGCCAGCGTGCAGATCAGCATGGCCGCGATCGCTGCGGCGCGCGGTGAGCCGCCCAGCGCGCGCCAAGCCGGCGGCCTGGCTTTGGCCTTTGGCGGCCTCATTTGGCTGCTCGCGCCCGGAATTTCCGCACCGCCTTTGGTGCCTGGCGCGCTGATGGCTGCGGCTGGCGCCGCCTGGGGGATTTACACTTTGCTGGGCCGCGCGGCCTCTGATGCAATAGCCGCCAATGCCCGCAATTTTTTGGGCGCTGCCCCGCTGGGCCTGGCTTTGCTTTGGCTTGAGCCCGCGGCCACGCCCAGCGCCGCCGGCATCGGCCTGGCGATCGGTGCCGGTGCGGTCACCTCTGGGCTGGGCTATGCCATCTGGTATCGCGCGCTGGCGCATCTCAGCCCGGCCACGGCCGGCGCGGTTCAGCTTTTGGTGCCGGTCGTGGCCGCAGCCGGGGCCAATCTCTGGCTGGGAGAACAGCTTTCCATCCGGCTGCTTCTGGCCTGTATCGCCATCCTCACCGGCATCGCGCTGACGCTGCGCTTTCGCCGAGAAACTGCGCCAGCGGCCTGATCAGCCGGCCATGCGTGTCAGAATATCCTGCACGGCGTGCGAGGCATCGCTGGCGCGGGTCATGCCATCGGTGATGGCCCCCATGCGCTGATCGATGCCGGAAACCGCGCTGGCGGCCGCCTGCATGCTGCTGGAGATTTCGCGGGTAACGGCCGATTGCTCCTCGACGGCACCGGCAACCCCGGTGACCCGCTCGATGATGTCACTCATGCTGGAGCGCACCTGCGACAGCGCGCTGACCACCTCCTTGGAGGCGCTCTGCATGGCCTGGATATCGTTGGAAATCGATTCCGTCGCGGTCGAGACCTGGCCGGCCAGGCCCTTGACCTCGCTGGCCACCACCGCAAAGCCCCGGCCCGCTTCGCCGGCCCGCGCCGATTCGATCGTGGCATTGAGCGCCAGCAGATTGATCTGCCCGGCGATGCCGCGGATCAAAGTGATGATCTTGCCCATATTATCGGCTGAATTGCTGAGCGCGGTGGTCGAGGCATTGGCCTGATCGGCCACGGACGAGACGCGGTCCACCGCGTCCTTGGAGGCGGCGACGCCCTGGGAAATTTCCCGCACCGAGGCCGATAATTCCTCCGCCGCCGCAGCCACGGTTTGCACCGTGCCGGAGGTTTGCGCCGAGGCCTGCGCCAATCCGGCCGATTCGCTCACCGCCGCTTCGATGGCACTGGAAATGCCGCGCACGCCGCGATCCATTTCCACGCGCATGGCCTTGAAGCGCTCAAACTGGCGGGTCATGTCTGCCGCGAATTTCACCACCTTGATGACCTTGCCGGCGGGGCTGAGGAGCGGCGCGTAAGAGGCCTGCAACACGATCGCCCGCCCGCCTTTGCCGACGCGGTGAAACTCCCCGCTTTGCGGGCGCCCGGCGCGCAATTCCGCCCAGAAGGATTCATAGGCCGGGCTGCCCGCCTCGCCCGCATTGAGGAACATGCGATGATGGCGCCCGATCACCTCTTCGAGCGCATAGCCCGTTGCGTTCAGGAAGTGCGCATTGGCCGTCACCACGCTGCCATCGGGTTGAAATTCGATGACGGCCATGGTCCGGCTCAGCGCCTCGATCTGCGCGGCATTGTGCAGAGTTTTGAGCTTGTGATCGGTGATATCGGAAGCCACTTTGACGATTCTGGAAACCTCCCCGCGCGCATTGCGCACCGGGCTATAGGCTCCGTGGATCCAGATTTCCCGCCCGCCTTTGGCGATTCGGCAAAACTCGCCTTCGAAGAATTCGCCGGCCCGCAGCCTTTCCCAAAAACGGCGATAGGACGCGCCATCGGCCTCTTCCTTGGGCACGAATTGGCTGTGATGGCACCCGATCACTTCGGACAGCGAAAAGCCCATCACGCGCAGGAAATTCTCGTTGGCCTCGATAACTTCGCCTGTGGGTGTGAAGCTGATGACCGCGAAGGCGCGATCGATCCCGGCCAGCAAGGCATCGCTTCCCTGATCCCGCGACGAACGCCCAATAGCCATGATCTTTCTCCTGCTTAATCCGCAGGTGATGCGGCGCTTCGCCTAACAAGGGATTAAGAGGGGTGAATGTGTCTGCGCGATCCAGCCGCCGCCCAGCACGCGGGGCGAAGCGGGATCGTAAAACACCGCCGCCTGGCCGGGGGCCACGCCGTCTTCCGGCGTTTCCAATTCCACGCGCCAGCCGGCCCCGACGCGCAACCTGGCCGGAACGGGCGGGCGCGTTGAGCGCACGCGCACCAGAACGGGGCGGCCATCCAATGCGTCTTCGCCGCTTTCCTGCTCTCCCAGCCAATTGACCGCGCTCAACTCGAAACTGCTGACGCCAAGGGCTTCGCGCGGGCCAACCCACACAATGCGCGCGCCGGCATCGAGCTTGATGACGAACAAGGGCTCGCCCGAAGCAATGCCCAACCCGCGCCGCTGGCCCACGGTGAAGCCGATGACGCCCTGATGCGTGCCGAGCAGGCGCCCATCGACATGCTTGATCACGCCCGGCTCGATGGCACCGGGGCGCAATTTTTCGACAACGGCCTGATATTTGCCGCTGGGCACAAAGCAGATGTCTTGGCTGTCTGGCTTGTCCGCGATGGTCAAGCCGAATTCCTGCGCCAGTTGGCGCGTTTGCGCCTTCGGCAAGCCGCCCAGCGGAAAGCGCAGATATTCCAATTGGTCGCGCGTGGTGGCGAACAGGAAATAGCTTTGATCGCGCGCGGCCTCATGGGCGCGCCACAACTCCGGCCCGCTTTGGCCCAGCTCGCGGCGCACATAATGGCCGGTGGCCAGGCAATCGGCCCCCAGATCGCGGGCCATGCCCAGCAAATCCTTGAACTTCACGTTTTGATTGCAGCGCACGCAGGGGATGGGCGTGGCGCCGGCCAGATAGGTATCGGCG
Source organism: uncultured Caulobacteraceae bacterium (assembly GCA_964484435.1). GTDB lineage: Bacteria > Pseudomonadota > Alphaproteobacteria > Caulobacterales > Aquidulcibacteraceae. The sequence goes on along the minus strand of CAZAGL010000002.1, from coordinate 21,792 downwards.
AAATCTTCCATCACGGCTTGGCGAAAGCGGCTCTCATAATCCAGCACATAATGGGGGATGCCCAGCGAATCGGCGACGCGGCGCGCATCATGGATATCCTGGCCCGCGCAGCACGCGCCCGGCTTGTTCACCGCCGCGCCATGATCATAAAGCTGCAGGGTGATGCCGATCACCTCATAGCCTTCGCGGGCCAGCAAGGCCGCCACGACCGAGCTATCCACCCCGCCGGACATGGCCGCCACCACGCGCGTTTGCGCTGGCGGCTTGGCAAAGCCCAAGGAATTGAGGCCCGCGCGCGCGGGCGCGGCGATGGAATTGGCGGTCATGTCACCCTCTCTCCGGGGTCAAGGCCCGGAGCGATCATAAAGCGCGCTTATACCCATGCCCCGCGTGTCATGCTAGGCCGAGTGGCTTTTCTAAAGGGATTTCGTGATGACGCACGACGCATCCAATGGCTGGGAGGCGGTTGCGCAGGAATTCATGGCGGCGCGCTCCACGATCGGGCTGGGTACGGTCCGCGCCTGGGCGCGCACGCTCCCGGCTGGAGGTTCCATCCTCGATTTGGGGGCGGGGTCCGGTGTGCCTCTGGCGGCGGCGCTGATCGAGGACGGATTCGCGGTTTCAGCAGTTGACGCCTCGCCCAGTTTGGTCGCGGCATTCCGGCAACGTTTTGCGAAGGTTGAAATCGCCTGCGAGCCGGCCGAGCACAGCGCATTCTTTCATCGAACCTTTGATGGTGTGATGGCCATCGGGTTGATATTCCTGCTGCCCGCTGCCAGCCAGCGCGCGCTAATTCGCCGGGTGTTCGGGGGCCTCAAGCCCTTGGGCCGCTTCATGTTCACCGCCCCGCAGGAGGCGTGTGAGTGGCCCGATCGCCTGACGGGACGCCCCTGCCGTTCGCTGGGGGCGCAAGCCTATGGCGCGCTGTTGAGCGAAGCGGGCATGCGCCTGATTGGCACGTATCGCGATGAGGGCCAAAACCACTATTTTGAAGCACAAAAACCGGCTATTCCGCTCTCGGAAAGCTGAACGGATCCTTGGCTTCCAGCCCGAATGAGCCCTTTGGATTAGCGTAATCGCCGACCAACACCTCGTAATGGAGGTGCACGGGGATGCGGTAGGCGGCGGTATTGCCCATCAGGCCCAGGGCCTGCCCCGCCTTGACGCTCTCGCCTTGGCGGATGCCCGGATCAAAGCCGGCCAGATGCGCGTAACGGGTGAATACGCCGCCCCCATGATCGATCAGCAGCATATTGCCGAAATCATCCCGATATTTCTTCTCGATGATCATGCCATCGCCCGCCGCGAGCACGGGCCCGCCGCTGGCATTGTAATAATCCACGCCGCGATGCGGGCGTCCATTTCGTGGCCCAAAGCCGGAGGACAGGCACGAATCGGTCGTGGGATCGAGCAGCAGCTTCACCCCCAGCACGGAAACATGCTGGCCCGATGCGCCGAGGCGCGGGGCATTGGAAACCGTCATGCGCGCGCACACTTTCGGGCCGCCAGGATCGGCCTTGTCCACCGGGGCCAAAGCCGGCAAAGGCAAAGGCGATGGGAAGGTTTCGGATTGTTCGGCCACTTGCTGCGGCGTGGTGGGCTCGATCAAGATGGCCTCGCCGGCCAGCGCCGCCGATTGCGAGGCCTGCTGGCGCAGCAGCGCCAGGCTGGGGGCGGACAAAGCCTGCGTCAGCCTGGCCCAATCGAGCTGGGCCGGATCAAGGGCCCCGATTTCCTTGGCCCGCTGGCCAATCAGCTGCAGAAGAGAATCGGGGGCGGGATAAAAGCTGCCGGCCAGCCAGCCGCCCAGCCCGGCCACGCCCAACGCGCCCAAAGTGAACATGGTACGGATCAAGCCCATCGCATTCTCTCCCTTTTTGGCCAAAACTTGCGCCAATTTGGCCAGCAAGGCAAATGCGCACGGAGTATTCGCCTGGGCAGGTTGCTTCCAAGCGCTTCGGGTTTACACTGCGGCGCAGCATCGGCGGCACGGGCTTTGCTTGGCTCCGGGTTCAGGTTAGAGGCGATCCATGCGAGTTTTGTTCACCGGCGCGGATGGCTATATCGGCGCGCTGCTGGGGCCCTATCTGCTGGAGCGCGGCCTGGATGCCGTTGGCCTCGATACCGGCTATTACCGTCAAGGCTGGCTGTTTCCCATGGGTGGCCAGCGCCCCGCGGTGCTGACCAAGGACATCCGTGAGATCACTGCGCGGGATCTGGAGGGCTTTGACGCGATCGCGCATCTGGCCGAACTCTCCAATGATCCGCTGGGGCAGCAAGATCCCGGCCTCACCCATGAAATCAACCATTTGGGCTCCGTGCGGCTAGCGCAATTGGCGCGCCAAGCCGGCGTGCAGCGCTTCGTTTATATGTCGTCCTGCTCGGTTTATGGAATCGCCGAGCCCGGCCAGATCATGGATGAAACCAGCAAAGTCAATCCGCAAACCGCCTATGCCGAGTGCAAAGCCAAGGTCGAGATCGATGTCGGGGCCATGGCCGCGCCCGATTTCACCCCCTGCTTTTTGCGCAATGCCACCGCCTATGGGGCCTCGCCGCGCCAGCGTTTCGACATCGTGCTCAACGATTTGTGCGGCCTGGCCTGGACAACCAAGGAGATCAGGCTGCTTTCCGATGGCACACCCTGGCGCCCGCTGGTGCACGCGCTGGACATGTGCCAGGCGGTGCATTTGTCGCTGATCGCCCCTGCCAGCCGCATCAGCGGGCAGATTTTCAATGTCGGCTCCAATGATCAAAATTATCGGGTGATCGAGATTGCCCAAATCGTCGCCGAGGAATTCGCGGGATGCGCCTTGCACGTGGCCGAAAAAGGCGCGGATAATCGCAGCTACCGGGTCAATTTCGACAAGATCAGAGCCCTACTGCCCGATTTCGCCCCGAAATGGACCGCCCAAACCGGGGCCAAGCAAATGCGGGAAATGTTTGAGCGCATCCAAATGACATCGGAAATGTTTCGCGCCGATCCGTTCACCCGCCTGAAAATGCTGAACGCCCACCGCAAATCCGGCCTGCTCGACGATAAATTGTTCTGGACATATCGATGAGGCGCAGATGATCCTGATCGACACGGCCCTCAAAAAGCGCGCAGCCCAAGGCCAGCCGATCAAGGTGGGCATGATCGGCGCCGGCTTCATGGCGCGCGGCATCGCCTTGCAAATCGCCGGGGCCGTTCCCGGCATGGTGGTGAGCGCCATCGCGGCGCGCAACGGCGCGCAGGCCAAAGCGGTGTTCAGCCAATTCCTGGATCCGGAATTGATCGTTAGCGCCGATAGCCAATCGCGCATCGAGGCCGCGATCCAGGCCGGGCACCCCGTCATCACCGAAGATCCCGTCGCCTTGGCCCGCAGCCAGGGGCTGGACGCGATCCTGGACGTCACCGGATCGATGGATTACGCGCTTTCGGGCGCGCTGGCGGCCCTCGATAGCGGCAAGCATGTGCTGCTGATGAATGCCGAATTGGATGGCAGTGTGGGGCCCTTGCTGCAGGTGCGCGCCGCCAAGGCGGGATTGGTGTTCAGCAATGTCGATGGCGATCAGCCCGGCGTGCAGATGAATTTGCTGCGCTTCATGCAAGGCCTGGGCGTGCGCCCGGTATTCAGCGGCAATATCAAGGCATTGCAGGATCCCTACCGCACCCCGATCACCCAGCGCGCCTTTGCCGAAAAATGGGGCCAGAGCCCGTTGAAGGTTACGTCCTTCGCCGATGGCACCAAGATCGCCTTCGAGCAGGCCATCGTGGCCAATGGCGCGGGCATGCGGGTGGCCAAGCGCGGCATGATCGGCATCGATCCCACCCACATGGATCCCACCCAGCCGCTGCGGCCGTTGGAGGATTATGTGCCCCTGCTGGAGCCCTATCTCGATCCCGAGGGGCCCGGCATTGTCGATTTCATCGTCGGCGCGCGCCCCGCGCCGGGCGTGTTCGCGCTGGGGGTCCAGCCCGATCCGCGCCATCAGCATTATCTCAATCTCTACAAGCTCGGCACCGGCCCCTATTATTTGTTCTATACGCCGTATCATCTGTGCCATTTTGAAGTGCCCAATAGCATTGCCCGCGCCGTGCTGTTCCACGATGCGGCCCTTGCCCCGCTTGGCGCGCCGCGCGTGGGCGTGGTGGCCACCGCCAAGCGCGATCTGCAAATCGGGGATTGCATCGATGACATGGGCGGTTTCGATACCTTTGGGGAGGCCGAAAACATCCCCGAAATCTTCAGCCAGCGTTTGCTGCCGATGGGCCTCGCCAAGGGCTGCACACTCAAGCGCAAAGTGGCGCGCGGGGCAAGTTTGACCCTGGAGGATGTGGCCATGCCGCCGCCGCGGCTGATCGATGCTTTTTACCAGGAACAAACGCGCCATTTCGGCCTGGGAGACTAGCATGAAGGTTGCCATCCTGGCCGGGGGCTTTGGCACCCGGATTTCCGAGGAAACCAGCGTGCGGCCCAAGCCGATGGTGGAGATTGGGGGGCGCCCCATCCTGTGGCATATCATGAAGATGTATGCCCATCATGGCTTGACCGATTTTGTCATCCTCGGCGGTTTCAAGATCGATTACATCCGCGATTATTTCCTCAACTACACGCGCGCCTCCAGCGATTTCACCATCGATCTGCACAGCGGCGAATTGATCTGGCAGCGCCGCCATTCTGAGGCCTGGCGCGTCACCGTGCTCGATACTGGGCTGGAAACCATGACGGGCGGGCGCATGCTGCGCGCGGCAGAGCATCTGCGCGCCGGCCCATTTTGCCTCACCTATGGGGATGGGGTCAGCGATGTGCCCATCGACAAATTGCTGGCCTTCCATCACGCGCGGGGGCGCGCATGCACGGTCACGGCCGTGGCCCCGCCCGGGCGCTTTGGCGTTTTGGGGCTGGATGCCAGCGGCGAGCAGGTCCTGGCCTTCCGCGAAAAGGATCAGCAGGATGTCGGCCTGATCAATGGCGGGTTTTTCGTGTGCCAGCCCGAAGTGCTGGATGTGATCGAGGGCGATGCCAGCGTCTGGGAACAAGGCCCGCTCGATGCCCTGGTTCAACGGGGGCAATTATCCAGCTTTCGCCATCGCGGTTTTTGGCAGGCCATGGACACGCTGCGCGATCGCATGGTGCTGGAGCGCCTGTGGGAAAGCGGGCGCGCGCCTTGGAAAGTGTGGGATTGATCGCGGCTTAGCCGACAGGCTCCCTGCACGAATAGGCTGGCCGCTGTTGATCCCAACAGGAGCCGCCATGTTATCGCCCAATAGCCCGAAGCCCGTTCACCAATCGCTGACCATCGCCGGGGCACTGGCCATGGCCGCCGCCTTCGCCAGCGATCGCCTGGGCATCACCGCCCCGCCCGGGGCCATCGAGGGCCTGGTTCAATCCCTAATCGATCTCGTTTTCTATCTTGGCCTTTTGGGGGTTGGCATTGGCCGCGCCCGCGCTAGCGCCCCCCTGGTTTGATCCCCCCACCCCTATTCGGAGACCCATCATGCGCCTCATCCGTTGCGCCGCGTTGTCGTTCGCCTTGGCGTTATTGCCGGCCTGTTCCAGCCTGCCTTTCGCGCCTTTGGCGAAACAGGCCCCCATTTCGCGCGTTCAATCCCTGGAAATCCAAGCCTATGCCCTGGTGGAAACCTATTCCATCGCCCTGGAGGCCGCCGCGCGCCTGGTCGCCCAGCCGCAAACGCCGCAGGCCCTGGTCAACGCCTTGGCCCGGGCCGAGGCCGCCGCCACCCCCGCCGCCGCCAATTTGCTGCGCGCCCTCGCGCTGTTCCAGCAAGCGCCGGACGCACAGACCAGCAAGGCCTTGGCGCAGGCTTTGGCCAATGCCCGCGGCCCGATCCGCCAATTTTCCTCCGCCACCCAGCTTTAGGATTTGTCATGCTCAATGTGATCACCCAAGCGCAATTGGCCATTTCCGCGCTTTCCCAGCTCATCGCATTCTTGCCCGCCGCGCAGCACGCCCGGCTGCGCCCAGTTTTGGGCCATATCGGCGCGGCCCTGCAAACGGGGGCGGACATGGCCAGCGCCCTGCCCGATCTTGCGCAGCATTTGCAGGACTTGCGTGCCCGTGTCGAAGCCATCGGCCAGCGCCCCGGGGGCCTGGAGGATGCGGATCTGGATGGTGCCCTCGCTCATCTGCAAAATGCCAGCGACATCTTCCGATCAACAATCGCTAATCGCCGAAGCTTGAGTTGAGTTTCAGATGACGCGGGCGCAAGGATTAACATAGAACTGGTCACTGTCGAATCGAGATGATCCTGCGGTGCTCGGCCACGGGCAAGGTGATGAACGCCCGCCCCCGCTTTCTCCAAGCGGGGCGGTGCGTTCCAATTAGGAAATGCGAAAGAGCGCTCCCATGGAGATGCAGCAGATCCGCTATTTCTTATCCCTGGCCAGAACCCTGAATTTTACCCGGGCCGCGGAAGAATGCAAAGTCAGCCAGCCGGCGCTGACACGGGCCATCCAGGCCCTGGAAATGGAGCTGGGCGGGGATCTGGTGCGGCGGGAACGGCAAAACTCCCATCTGACCGAGTTGGGCAAGCGCATGCTGCCTTTGCTGCAGGCCTCGTTTGAGAGCGCCAGTGCCGCCAAGGAATTGGCGCGCTCGGTGGCCGCCAATGTGCTGGCCCCGCTCAGCGTTGCGGTTTCGCACTCGCTCAGCCTGCACGTATTTGCCCAGGAATTGGGCGAATTGCACCGGGCCTTTCCCGGCGTGCAGATCCGCATCGTGCATGGGCGGGCCGGCGAAATCCTTGAATTGCTGCGCGATGGCGAGGTGGAAGTCGCGCTGGCCGGGCCACTCGATGAGGAATGGGTGCGCCTGGATGCCTGGCCCCTGTTCGAAGAGACTTTTTCCATCGCCATCGCCAAGAGCAATCCCCTGGCGGAGGAGGCGCGTCTATCTTGCCGGCAATTGGCCCACACCCCCCTCATCCGCCAGCCCAGCTGCGAAATGCGCCCGCAGGCCGCGCAATTGCTGCGCGATACCGGCCTTTTCAATCCATACACCCATGATGTGGTCACCCTCGACGATCAGCTGGCTTTGGCAGAAGCCGGCGTGGGTGCGGCCATCGTGCCGAGTTCGGCCTTCCTGCCCGAGGATTTGGTGCGCATCCCCTTCCTGGATCTCGATTTGCGGCGCACGATTTCGGCCTATGCCGTTGCCGGGCGCCAGCGCGGGCCGGCCCTTGCCGCTTTTCTGAACCTGCTGCGATCGGCCGATTACGAGGCGAAGTTCCAAGGCCTTTCAAGCGAATAGCCGTTTTTCTTTATTTCGCCACCGGCTCGGTGAGGAAATGGCGCCCCGCGCGGTCTTCGATATCGATGATCCAGAGATCGGGATCGCCGGCGGCCCGCTTGCTGCAGGCCGCCTCGATCAGCGGCTCGGAATCGCCCAGCGGGCCGCTGGATAGATCGAGCCAGACCCGCTCGCCCGAACCATCGCGCGCGGGTGCGTAAAGCCTTGCCCGCCCATCGAGCGTGCACACCCGCACCAAGACGGCACCGGCCTCAATATCCCCCTTGCGGGCGATGAAGGCGCTGGCCCCGCCGCTTTGCGCGCGGCGCACCAGCGCAGCCGCCCAGATATCGGTTCGCAATTCCACGCATCATCTTGCCCTCGGCATTCACCGGAAAGCAATTGTGTTGGGCTAAAGCATCTTCATGATGATTCTCGCTTTGGCGCTGGCGGCCGCCACCTCCCCCAATCTCTTTCTGGAGCGCGAAGTGCTGCGCGCCGCCGATGCGCGCTGCCATTTGCTGCTGCCGGGGGCACGGGCGGCCTTGATCGCCGGGGCCCGCCAAGCGGGTGCGGCGCTGCAACGCGGCGGGCGCAGCTTTCAGGAGATCGATGCCCTCAGCGCAAAGGCCGAGGAGGTGGCCGCCGGCCTGCCCTGCGACGGCGCCAATCTGCGCGAAGCGGCCACGCGCGCGCAGAACGCCTATGCCGGCTGGGCCGTGCAGCCCAGCATCGATTTTCCGGGGCGCAGCCGCATCTGGCAGGCGCGCCGGTTCAAGGATGGCCGGGGCTGGCGCCTGAAACAGGCGGCCGGCCAGGGCGTTTTTGGCGTGCGCGAAGCCCAGGATCGGGTCAGTTTGACCAGCGCCGCCCCGCCAGGGGCCTGGATCGGGGCGACATTGCGCCTGCGCGATAGCGCGCGCGCGCCGGGCCTGCGTGGCAGCGCCACCCGCCTTGCACCGCCCGCGCGCAGCAGCGCCATCGCCTTTTTGGCGCAAGGCCGCAGCCAGGAGGATGGGATCACCTATTTCCGCTTTGCCGATGAGGCCGCCGAGAAAATCAGCGCCCTGCATCCCGACGAAGCCATCGAGATCGAATTTCTGCCGCGCCAGGGGGCCGCGCCGTTACAGCTGCTGTTCGAGGCGGGGGATTTCGCCGCCGCCTTGATTTATCTGAAGGCCAGTGACCGGGCCAGCCAGCCCGATGGGCGCTGAAACGCCGAACATGGCCCCGCCCAGATCGCTTGCGCTGATCTGCACCTCCCCGTCATGGAGGCGCACAAGGCCAAGAACGATGGAAAGGCCAAGCCCCACCCCATCCTGGCGCGAAGCATTGGCGGCGCGCTCGAACGGGCGCAAAATGCGGGCGCGATCCTGCGGGGCGATGCCGGGGCCGCTATCTTCCACGTGAAGCCATGCTTGGCCATCCACGGCCCCCACGCGCAGGCAAACCTCCCCCCCTTCCGGGGTGAACTTGATGGCATTGCCCAAGAGATTGAGAAGGATCTGCCGCCAAGCCCGCCGATCGGCCCGCACGGGGCAGGCCTCACCCTCCAGGTGCAGGCGGATCTGCTTGAGGGCGGCCAGCCGGGAAAAGCCGCGAAGCGCCTCGCTGGCCAGCGCCTGTAGATCGAATTCCTCCAATTCCAGGGTGCGGGCCCCGGCCTGCAGGCGCGCGCGCTCCAGCCAGGAATCGGTCAAATCCAGCAAATGCCGGCCCGAAACGCCAATCAGGCCGGCATATTCGGTGTATTTGTGATCGAGCGGGCCGAGCATCTGCGCCTCGATGATTTCGGCAAAGCCCAGGATTTGATGCAAAGGCGTGCGCATTTCGTGCGCGAGTTCGGCGATGTCCTGCTCTTCGAAGCCGCCGGGGCGCACGGCCGAGACGGCAACGGCCATTGGCATGGGCTTTGCGCCGCGCCAGCGCACCACGAGCGCATCATCCTCGCGCCTGGCGAGCAGGACGCCCGCCCCGAACGGCCCGGCTTTCAGATTTTCCGCGCTTCCATTGCCGTTCGCCCAGGCCGCCTCCAGCGCGCCGAGCACGGCGAGGCGATCTTCGGGCACGAGGCCCAACAGAAACTGCCGCGTCGATTTCGCTGGGGCGCGGCCAGATTCCAGGCCGATCACCAAAAGGCCAGCGCCCAAAGCCGCCCCGGCAATGGCCACAAACAGCCAAGCCAGCCGCGCCAGCCCCTCCGGCTGGCCATAGGCCTGCACCGCCAGCCCCCCCAGGCCCGCCAGCAAAGCCAGCAAAGCCAGCGGGCCCAAGGGGGCGCGCAAGGCCAGCCCCAAGGCAAAGCCCGTGAAAATCAAGGCCCAAGCCGCGGAGGCCCATTGCGCATCCATCGCCGCGCCCATGGCCCCAAGCACGAACCAGGATAAACAGGCCAAGAGATTGGCCCCATTGCGCGCCCAGATCGGCCGCAAGCAGAGACTGAACAGCGCGGCCAGCGCCCCGCCGGCACAGATTTCGGCCGCGGGCAGCGGGGCCGCGCCGAAAAAAACACACAAACCGAACACAGCCGGCATGCCAGCCAGCCACACCAATAATGCCGCAACAATCGAGGCTTGGCGCGTGTCAAGCCGCTTGGGCAGCGATTGGGTTACGGAAGTGTTAGGCAAACGCATGAGCAACGCCCTTAACATTTCTCTATGCATAGTCGACAAAGCGTATGTGATTCGAGACAAATCTGTGCCGAACACGCTGCATGTCTGCTTCAGGAGGTTTTGCCCGTGTTCAAAGCTGCGATCGCTTCCTGCGTGTTGGCGCTGATACCGGTCTGCGTCAACGCGCCGGCCAATGCCCAGGCCGCCGAGCCGGCCGCCAACGCAGCCAAGACCGTCAAAAAGCCGGCATTGCCAGCCGCCTCCGCGCCGGCCCCAGCCGCCCTGCCCGAACCCGCCGCCATCGCCGAAATCGCGCCCCCCGCTTTGCTCAGCGATTCGCTGCGCGCCTATGCCGCTTTGCAACAGGATGTTTCGGCGCTGCGCAGCCATACGATCAAGACGGCCAAGGATGTCGACAAGGCCCTGGTGTTGATCTCCCACCACAAGCCGGCCGAGATCGGCCAGGGCTATTATGCCTATCTGGCGGTCATCGCCGGGCAAGATCCCGTGTTCGCGGCCGATGTGCGCAAGATCGCTTCCGAGTTCGGCCGGGAAAAAGTGGTGCAAACCCTGCCCAGCAGCGTGCGCTATATCCGCGAATCGGCCAAGGGCGCGAACAACGCCTTGCAATTGGCCTTGCGCGCCGCAGCCAATGACAGCGCTCGGCTGCTGGACACCTCCGAGCGCTACCGGGAATTTTCCATCTCGCTGCAAAAGCAGGCCTGGGCCAAGCGCCCGATCGGCGCAGCCAACAAGACGCGCCTGATCGCTTTGCGCAAGGCCGAAGCCGCCCCCTCCACCAGTGTTTTGCCCCTCGATACCCTCCAGCGCCTCGCGCCCGAGCCCGGCTCGATCGATTCGCGCACCGATCCCACCGCCCTGGGCGGGGCCATGTTTTGGGATGCCTTGGGCACCAAGGCCGAAGCTGCGGTGTTGACCAGCTATGTCGAGCCGAAGATCGAGGAAGTCTCTGGCGAGCAAATCCTGGCGATGGACCGCGTGCTGACGCTCGCGGCCATGTATGTCCTCGAAGGGCAGAAAGATAATCCCGCGGGGGTGGCCAAGCTGCTGACCGACGGCACCAACGCAGAGCGCTGCATTTCCCTCAACCGCTCCGCGTTTTACAGCGCCGTTTCCGCTTCGCAATTTCAGTATGAAAGCATCGCCTCGGTGCAGGCGCATCTGGTTTCTTACGCCAAATGCCTCGATGCCATCCGGCTAAAGCCCGCGGCTTGATCGGCTTGATGCACTCAGCCAGATCTTCCAGCGCCGCCATGGAATTGGATCGCCTGGCGGAGGAATTTGCCTTCCTCACCGATTGGGAGGAGCGCTACGGCCATGTCATCGAACTTGGCCGGGCGCTGCCCGCCTTGGCGGAAGAAGAGCGCCGCGCTGAACACAAAGTGCAGGGCTGTGCCAGCCAGGTCTGGCTGATCCGCGACGCGGACGGGCCAAGCGGGTGCCTGCGCTTTCGCGCCGATTCCGATGCCCATATCGTGCGCGGCTTGCTGGCTTTGGTGTTGCGCGTCTATTCCGATCGGACGGCGCAAGACATCCTGGCCCTGGAACCCAGCGCGCTTTCGGCGCGCCTCGGCCTCAGCGACGCGCTTTCGGCGCAGCGCTCCAACGGCTTGGCCAGCGTGCTGGCCCGCATCCGGGCGCATGCGGCTCAGAGCGGATCCCGATTTGACTGAGTCAGGTCAAATCGGGTGAATCCGCTCTACTTTAATAGATTAGACCCGTTCTTGTCCGAAAACCGTGCCACACTTTTCGGGAACGGGTCTAGGCCGCGCCCGCGGGGGCGTGATAGCGATAATGATGGGCCAATTGGGCCGCCGCCAATTTGATGGCCAGCTTGGCGCTGCGCGCCGGCCAATGGAAGCGGCGCTCCAGCGTGTCCTGGCTGATCCGTTCGGTGCACAGCGTCTGGACGATATCGGCCAGCGGCTGGGCCAAGGCCGCCAGCGCCTGGCGGGCCCGCCCACGCGCCGCCGCCCCCGCTGCCAGCGGATTGTGGTTCGGCCCGTAATTTCGCGCTCGTGACGGCGTGCTCCAGTCCACGCCGCGCAGCGCACCCGCTTGGCTGGCTTCCAGATCGGCGCTGAGGCGCTCCAGCGCCGCGGCCTCGTGGGCTTCCAGCCCGCCAAGGCCCCGCCCAATGGGCCCCGCCAGCTTATCCCGGGCCGGGATGTCGCCCAAACAAGGCGACGCGGGCACCGCGCCCAGGCGATAGGTTTGGGGCCCAGCCTGGCGCACCCGGCCCTGCGCAATCCATTCCTCCCCCAAAGCGCGCGGCAGAACCAGCGCGGGGCGGCGACGGCGATCCTCGCCGCGGTAAATGGCAAAGCCATCGCCCAGAGCGGCCATGCACGCGCGCGGCGAAGCCAACAGGCTGAAAGCCCTCTGGGCAAGAGCCTGATTGCTTGAAGCCGCCATCACGCCGCCTCCCGCACGCGCACGCAGGCCGCTTCGCGCAGCATGTTTTCCAAGCCCTCGATCCAATCATCGAAATCCGTGCCGTCGCGGCGATCCTCGATCAAATGGCAGGCATGGCCAACGGTGGAGCGATCCCGATCAAAGGCGATGGCAACCCGACTGAGCGACATCTCAAACGCCACATGCGCCAGATACATGGCCACTTGCCGGGCAAAAGCGATGGGTGCCGAGCCGCGCGTGGGGCCAGCAATCTCGGCGGCATCGAGGCCCAGGCCGTAGCCGGCCACCGCCATCGCCAGTTTCGCGGCAGCGCGATCGGCCCGCGTATTTGCTTTCATGTTTCCCTCCTTGGTGAACGCGCCGATTATGGTGCGTCAATCCGAGCAGAGGATAACATTCCTATTATAGGATGATAGTCCGTAATTCAAGATTCGTCGCCGGCATCCCCAGGCGCTCTCGGCTTGGTTTTCGATTTGGCCTGCGGATTGTGCGCAAGATCCAATTGGGATTTCGCCCCGCCCAGGCCTTGGGTGGCTTTGCCCTTGCCCAGCCCGGTTTTTTTGGCGAGCGCGGAGCGCGCCTCGGCATAGCTGGGCGCGACGATCGGGTAATCCGCCGGCAGGCCCCATTTGGCCCGATAATCTTCCGGGGTCATGCCATAGCGCGTGCGCAAATGGCGTTTCAGCGATTTGAACGGCTTTCCATCTTCCAAACAGATGATGAAATCTTGATGGACCGATTTCTTGATCGGCACGGCGGGCACCAAATCCAGCGCCGGCTTGGCCTCCGCGCGGGCCGCAACCGCAACGAGCGCCCCGTGCACGCTGGTGATCAGATCAGGGATCTCACTCATGTGGACGGAATTGGCGCTCACGAAGGCTGATACGATGTCTGCTGTCATCGCCACCAATTCGCTTTTGTTTTCCATCGCCTATCGCTTCCTCATCCCCAGATCGAGCAAAAGCCTGTACTCACTTCATGCGACGAAATCAAGCCATAGAGTTCCTGCAAGGATGTAAGGTCCTTGCATCTGGGCCTAAAAACAAAACACCATCAAGCAAACCCTTTCTCTCACTTATTTTTGCTAGTGCTAACCGCCGTTGAGCAAGAGACCTAAAGCAAGGCTCGCGGCGATCGCCAAGACCATGCCTGGCCCTAGAATGTCTCTGAATCCGCCTGTTCCGCTTGCGTTTAGCCAACGCAGAGCGGCTTTGGCCTGCGCACCCGTATAGGAGTAAAGGCCAGCGCGCGCGCGGGCGCGCCAGGCCGCCCCCGCTTCCAATTGGCGCAAAGCGGCTTGGCTGCCCAGCAAAGCCCAATCCACCACATCGCGGCTGGAGCGAGCGGGCACCTGGAACATCGCCCCAAGCCGCGTGGCGCGTGCGGCCCCCCAGAGCGCAAAGAGCAAGCCAGAGGCGCACAGCAATTGGCCCTTGGCGATCAAATGGGCCCCATCATAGGGCGTGTAGAGCAATTGCCCGGGTGGCAATAAAGCATAAAGCCAGCGCGCATCCACACCAATCACGAGGAGGAAAAAGGCCGCGCAGCCCATGGCCAGCATGACGCTGAAATCCAGAGACGGGCTTGGCCCGCTTTCCTGCCCAGGCAGTACAATCCCAAGCGGGGCGGCAAACAGAGCCAAAAACGGCGCGATGGCCCCGAACATCCCGATCAGCCACATGCCCGCTTGGCCATCGCGGGCCAGCCCGTCCAGCAGCAGGCTGGATGCGGCATAGCCAAGCGTGCCCGGCACGCTGAGCAGGCAAGCCGCACCGAGAAGGCCAAGCCCGCGCGCCGCCCAATCTTGCCGGCTCACGGCCATGTTCTGGGCCCGCGGCCCAAGAAGCAACAAAGGGCCGACAATACACAGTGTGAAGGCCAAAGCGCAGCCCCCAGCCAAGCCCAGGGGCCCGCCCCCCATGATCCCGATCATGGCCAGCCCGATCCAGGAGGCCAGGGCCAAGACCAAGCGGGCGCGATACTCGGTGGCGATGCAGGCCAAAGCCGCGGGATAGACGCACATCAGCGCGCCGAGGGGCAGGAGGATGCGGGTGCCCTCAAAGCAGCGGGCCAGCGCGTACAGCCCCACAATGGGCAGGCTGGCCAGGATCGCAGCCAGGGAAATACCCTTGCTGGCCATGGCGCAGGCCCGAAGCCAACCGTGCGCCGGCACCGCCCCCATTTTCACCAGAACCCCAAGAAGAAAGATCGCCGGGCCCGGCCCATCGAGCTGCATGGGGCCGATGGCATTCGAGGCCGTATTGCCCCAGATCAGCCCCGCGCCGGTCGCCAAACAGGCACCGGAGCAAGCCTGCCAAGCCAGCACTTGAATGCTGGCCCGGCGCGCCAGCGCCCCCCCACCGACAAAAACCAAAGCCACCACCGCCAGGGAAGCGGTTTCCAGATAAGCGGTAAAACTGATCAAATCCCCCGCATAAACCGCCCCGCTCGCCCCCCCGCAGGCGGCCAGGAGCGCCCCATCACGATAGCGATCGCGCCCCCCCGCCGAGGCGATCACCAGCAGGAGCGCCCCCAGCCCCAAGCCAAGACCAAAAACCTGCGCCAACGGATCAAGCTGCAGGCGGGTGATCTCCAGCCCGATCTGGGTAAACCGGGCATAGCTGCCGAAATCCTGCGTCAACGCTAGTGCCATCGCGCCGATCGTCGCGCCCAGCATGATGGGCAAGCGCAAGGTGCCGGTGCACACCAGCACCGCCGCCGCCCCAAGCAGCAGAAGCAGGCCGGGATTGAGATCGAATTGAATCATTTCGCGGTCTCTTCCCCGCTTTTGCCCGCGCGCGCCTGGCGCGGTGCCAAGGCGGCGATCAGCCAAGCCAGGCCCGCACAAGCCAGGATCGCCGCCGCGCCAAAGGCCGCAAACGCAAAGCGCGCCCCAGGTGCCAGCCACCACAGCCCGATCGCCCCCGTTCCCGCTTCTAGGCCCAGCGTGATTACCAGGCCCAGGGCCCAGGCCGCGATCGACAGCCAGCGCACCGAAGCGGGGCTGAGCTTCAGCGCCGGAAGGGGGATGGGCCTCTTCACGGATTGCCTCCCAGAACGAAAGCCAAGACCCGAGTGAGCGGATCAAGCGCAAACACCAGACCGAACGCGGCCGCACCGGCGATGGCGGCCGGCACCGAAAGCGACAATGAGGCCCCATCAGGTCGGGTGAACGGATCGTCCGGGGCCGGATCGATGGCGGCGCGCACCGCCGGAATCACCAAGGCCGCGAACGTCAAAAAGCCGCTGCCCAGCAAAGCCAGGGCCAAGGGCCAAAGCTGGGCGCTCTGCGCCGCCGAGGCCAGCCACAAACGCGGCCAGGCACCGGCCAAAGGCGGCGCGCCCGCCGCGCTCAGCGCCGCGATGGCAAAGGCCAAAAAGCTGAGCGGGAGATCGCGGGCCAGGCCGCGCGTGGCGCGGGCCTCATCACGCCCCGTGGCCACCCAAACCGATCCCAAAGCCAAAAACAGCGCCAGGCTGGAAAAACAGCCGGCCGCCAATTGCAGCATCGCCCCCATCGCCCCGGCCGAGCCACCCAAAAGCGCGCCCAAAGCCATGCTGGCCAATTGCACCGCGGCCAGATCCACAAGGCGCGCGCGCAGATTTTCACGGCGCGCCATGGCCAAAGCGTGCGCCACCATGCTGAAGGCACAAACGGCCATCAACAACGGGCGGGTGATCTGCGCCAAATACAAAGCCGGGCCAAAGATGAACAAAGCGATCTTCAACAGGCCCAGGCCCAAAACGCAGGGCATGAGCACGGCCACACTCAAACTGCCGCCGGGTGATGGGGCCAGCGCCAAATCCCGTGTCCAGCCCTGGAAAGGCGGCACGGCCATTCCCCCCAATCCAATGAAGAACAAGCCCAAAAGGACATTGGCCTCGCCCGCATCGACCTTGCCCGATAAAATCCCGCCGGCGAGGAAGGTGACATCGCCGGCCAAGGATTGCGTCCAGATCATGGCGGGCAAAAAGGCCCCAAGCCCGCACAGCAGGAACAGCAACAAGGCCCGCTTGCCGGCGCGCGCGGCCCGCCCATGGCTGGCATGCACCACCAGCG
The DNA here is from genome assembly GCA_964484435.1 of uncultured Caulobacteraceae bacterium. Lineage (GTDB taxonomy): Bacteria > Pseudomonadota > Alphaproteobacteria > Caulobacterales > Aquidulcibacteraceae. The sequence goes on along the minus strand of CAZAGL010000002.1, from coordinate 5,451 downwards.
CGCTGACGCAGATAACCAGAGCCATGTAAAAGATGAAAAAGGCCGTGAGCGAATCGGAAAGCACCGCCGCGCAGCCCATGCTGATCGCCAGCCCGCTCAGCGCCTGCAGCCGCGCCGGCTGGGTTTCCTTGACCGCGCGGATATAGCCATTGGCATAAACGCTGATGATCGCGCCCGAGCAAGCGATCAGCGCAGCCACCAGCGCGCCCATCGGCTCGGCGCGCAGGGCCAGTTCGCCCGGGGAGGTCGGCCAGGCCAAGGCGATGGCCGGAGAATACCCGAGCATGGCCAACGCCATCAGCCCCAAGGCAGCCAGCGCCATGAGGCCGGCAAAGCCCACATGCAATCCGTTGCGCCAAGCCGGGTGCCGGGCCAAAGCCAGGATCAGGCCGGCCTGCGCCAAACCGCCAGCGCACAAAAAGGCCAGGAGCAGGCGCTCACCTTCCATAGCTGCGCTCCAGGATCGCGGCCGGGGCCGCGACAAATCCCAGGCCCGGGGCCAGGCCAAAATACAGGCAGGCCAAGGCGGCGATGGCTGCGATCGGCAGGCTGGCCCAGCTTTGCCACATCCCGCTCGGCCCCGCGCCATCTTGCGAGGGCAGGCCCTCCGGGGCGTTCAAAAACAAGGTCTGGATGAGGCGCGCCGCCACCCAAAGGGCCAAAAGCGAGGTGCCGATCATCGCACCCGCCCCAAGCAAATTGTTGGAGCCGATAACCACCTCCATGAGATCAAACCGGCTGACAAAGCCGAAAGTGAACGGGGCACCGGTCAGGCTCAGCATGGCCAACACGATGGCACCGCCCGCCAGAGGTGCGCGCCGGCCCAAGCCGTGCAAACGGTCCATGGCCAGGGGCCCAAAGCGCCGCTCCAGCGCCTCAATGCCGGCCAGCAAGGCCAGGATCGCCAACACGCTGGCCAGCAAATGCCCGATGCTGGCCTCGGCCCCGTGCACAACCAGGCCAACCAGCACCAAGCCCAATTGCGCCGCCCAGGCCTGCAACGCCGCGACGCGCAAGGTTTTGGCATCCGCCATCAGCCAAGCCGCCCACATCGCACCGAGGCCGCCAAGGCCGAGCAGCCACATGGCCATGCCCTCACCCCAGGCCGCCAGAAAAGCCCCTTCGATGCGTAAAAAACCCAAAAAGCCCACGAGGCTTGAGACGATCAGCAGCAAGGCGTTATCCAGGCGCGCAATTCCGCTCGCGCCAGCCAGACCGTTATGCAATGGGGCCAGGCCCGCAAACACCGCCAGCCCCGAGCTGACCAGCGCCACCCCGACAAAGGCCAAAGGATCATGGCGCGCACCATCGAGCATCACGCTGACGGAATCAGGGGCCAAGCTGCCCGAATTGGCGAAGACGAGGCCAAGGCCCAACAGCATGAGGCCGCTCGCCAAGGCCTGCCACAGGAACACGCGCCCCGAAATGGCCACCGCGTGCGGCATGCGCTGGGCCGAGAGGGCGATCAGCGCGCTCAGCACCAGGCCGGCACCCGTCAGCCAACTGGCTATTTCCAGCCAATCGGCGGATAGACAAGCGCCGCTGGCTGCCCCGGCCCAGGCCAGCCGCAAGCAGGCGGCGCGCGCCGCCCCGCTTTGCCGATCCCCCGCTTCCCACGCGGCCAAGCCGCTGAACACGGCCGCCAGCGCCACGATCGTCGCGGCGCTGCCCGTCAACGCATCCAGGCGCAGGCCCGATCGCGCCCCCGGGGCCCAATCGGCATAGGCCCATATGGCGGCCCCATCCGGGGCCAGCACGAACATGGCCCGCATGATCAACGCCAGCATGACCAAGCTGATCAGCACGCCGGCCGCCTGCGCAAGGCGCGCCTGCCCGGCAAAAGCGCAAACCAGCGCGCCAAGCACAAAGCCAAACGGCATCAAAACCGCCATTTGCGCGGGATGGGCCCATGAACTCATCGCGGGCCGATCTTCTCATTGCCCGGATTTGCGTTTCCTGATTGCGTGGTTTGCGTGGGGGTGAGCGCCTCGAAATCTTCCAGTTCCCCGAACGCCTCGCGCTGGCGCAAAGCCAAAGCCGCGCCAAGCCCGATCACCCCGAGGCCGATCAGCACAATGCACAGCGCCGCCGCCTGGGCCACGGGATCATCCCCACCCGCATTGCGCCCATCGCGGCCGGCCAGGGCAAACACCGCGCTGGCGCTGCCGAACAGAATGCCCAGCCCGAACAGGCGCCGGCCGACATGGCGCGCCGCAGCGGCCTGGACCGCCCCGATCAGCCCAGTGCCGGCGGCAACAAGCAGCGACGCGACATCGAACACAGCCGGCCAGCTCAAACCCCATCCTCCAGCAGCAAAGGCTGCGCGCGCCCGCCAATCGCCTGCAGCATGGCCAAGCCCGCGCCAAGAATGGCGAGCATGGCCGCGCTGCCAAACATCTGCGCCGCGAACGCCGCGGGCGCACCCCCTTCTGAAAGGCCCAATTGCCGGGCAAAGGCCACGAAATCTTCAGGCCGTGCCAGCACGCAGGCCAGCATGACGAAGAGCGATGCCGTGATCACCAAGGCGATCAGCCAGCCCGGAATCGCATCGGCCAGCGCCGCAAAGCCGAACACCAAGGCATAAAGGCCCGCCCCCAGGCAGATCATCAACGCCGCCGCGATGGGGCCGCCCTGCCCAAAGCCCAAGGGAGAGGCCATGGCGATCCCCACCAGCACCGCAAGCGGGATCACCGCTTGGGCCAACAGGCGCAGCGTGATATGGCGATCAGACGTCACTTCGTGCCTCCTTCGATTCCGCCGCACGCCCATCAGCCAGCAGCGCCATCACGCACAGCGCCAGCACGCCCATCACGCAAACGGCGCTGACCAGCCAGCCGGCATGGAAGGTCAGCAAAGCGGCGGGCGTGCCATCGGATATCGCCGATTCCAGCAAAGCCCGCCGTGTGTGGGTGGCCCCTGCCGGCCCGGCCCGGGCGATCGGCCCGGCAAGGGCCAAAAGCCCGGCCAGAACCGCGAAGGCAGCCAGCCCCAAAACATCATCCGCCCGCAAACCGGCCCTGGGCCGCAATGCGTTCGCCCCGGGGCTGGCCCCCAAAGCCAGGATCAAGACGATCGGGTAAAACACGGCCAGGGTTTGGCCCACATGCGCCAGGCGCAGCGCCACCAGGGCCCCGGCCATCGCAGCGGCAAAGGCAAACACCGCAGCCGCCAAATCCAGAAGGCGCACGCAGCGCCCCACCCAGATCGTGCAGGCCAAGGCAAAGGCCAGCAAAACCAGGCCAAGCGCCTGCAGGGCATCGGCGGCGCTCACGGCGTGGGGCCTGCCGGGCGATGGGGCTGGGTTTCCATGCCCCTAGCATTCGCGCCATCGGCCAAGGCATGGCGCGCCCCGGCCCCCACCAGCACGCAGCCCAGTCCAAGCGCCAGGAGCAAGATCGCCTGCGCCAAATTGCCGGCCAGGCAAGCCAGGCCGCAAAAGGCGAGGCCATTGCCGATCTCGCCCAAAGCCCCGCCATGCAGCCGTGAATAAAAATCAGGAAAGCGCAAGCCTGCGCCGGCACCGGCCAGCATCAGCAACAGCCCGCCCCCACAGAGCAAGCAGCCGGCGACGAGCTGTAGGATTTCCAAAGCGCCCCCCATCATGGCCCCTCGTGATGCGTCGAAGCGGCCGGCATGGCCTGCGGCACATGCGCCAAACGCGGCTGCACGGAATGATAGCGCGCACGCTTCAAAGCGGTGACGCAAACGGCCAGGCCCGCCAGCAGCAGCGCGAAAGCGATCTGCAGCCATTGCGCGCGGGCCAGCGCCACGCTCAAGGCACCGATCAGCACGACGCAGGATTGGCTGAAGGCGAAGGCCGCGGCGGTGCGATCCAACGGCGTCGGCCCCAGCATGAGCCGCACGAGCCACATGGCCGCAATCGCGCCCGCCCCGACGGCCAATAGCAAAGCGGCGGCGGCGATCATGCCGCCTGCCCGGGCGCAGGCGCGGGCCCGCTTTGCAGCGCACGCAGATCTTCATCATCGCCATCATCTTCGTGCAACACGTGCAGATAGAGCCCCCGCTCATCCAGCGAGACGCTCAACAGGCCGGGGGCCATCGAGGCCGCAAGGGCAAAAATACCGCGCACCGGGCTTGCGCTGGGGAGGGCATAACGCACCAAAGCCGGGCGCAGCAATTGCCTGGTTCCCGACAGCGCCAGCAGCGTCAGCCAAATCCCTTCCAGCCCCATTTTGCAGCGCCGGGCCAGCAGCCCCATGGCCTGGCCGGCTGCATCGGGCCAGGACTGCCCGCCCAGCAGGCCAAGCCGCGCGCACACCAGCACCACCACACCCGCCGCGCCGGCCCCGCGCAGCCAATCGGCGGCGCTGTGCAGCTCCAGCACCGAGGCCGCCGCCAAGGCCAGCCACAGCCCGATCAAAGCCCCCCAGAGCACGACACCATTGGCAATCATCGAGCGCATCGCGACTCACCCCTCAGGAGAGCCCCCCTCATACCGCCCAATTCAGATGGCCACCAGGGGGTGCGCGTCAGCCGGCCTGCACGAGGGCTTGACCCCAGGCCGCCCACAGCACCCAGGCCAACGGCACGAGCGCGGCACCATCGACGATCGCGATGCTGCGCAAGGCCGCACCTGGAAAGCCTGCGCGCGCGTAAACGATCAGGAAACCGATCACACTGATGGCCACCAGCATGCTCAAGGCCCGGCGCGCCGCTGGATCAAAGATACCGAACAGGCACGCTATCTGGATGGCCAGAAACAGCGCGCCCCGGTGGGTGAGCAAAACGCCAAGATTGCCCTGCGCCTCCACGCCATAAAGCCGGCGCACCAGAGCATTTTCAACAAAAGTGTAGTCGCGGTTTTGTGTCCGAAAATGCGCAAAATTTATTCACTATTGCATCGTCAGTGAAATCTGGCAGATTTCACTGACGATGCAATAGATCGGGCGCGAACAGCACCGCTGCCGGGGATGCATGCACCAAGGCCAAAAGAACCCAAGCCGCCTTGGTGATGATTTCCACGCTGCCCCCCGCAGACCCCCCCGCGCCTTAAGCGCCGCCGCAGGAATGCTGGCTATCGGATGCGCTCCAGGTTTCGTTGGTGCGGGCATTGGTGGCGGAATAAATGCGGCCGCGATCATCGCCGGGCGGGCAATTTTCCGGCACGCTGACCAGGCACAGGCGCACGTCATCGCCAATTTGCGAATGCACAATGCCGGGCAGAACATCATATTCCACTTGGCTCATGCCATTTTCATACTGGATGGAACTGCCGCTGTTGGGCGCGCCTTCCAGGCGTGGGCCGGTCGATGCCACGCGCGTTTGCACGCAATCACCGATGGCTCGCGGCTTTGCCGAGGCGGCCTCGGCCAAGGCGGGGGCCTTGGGCGCATCAGCCGGCTCGCTTTGGCCCGCTGACCCGCACCCCCACAAGGCCAAGCCCGATGCCATCAGCGGCAAACACCCACTTCGCCAATACCCAGCCATCTA
>CAZAGL010000001.1:0-35930 GCA_964484435.1 uncultured Caulobacteraceae bacterium | reverse complement strand
CGCAGGGTTTCGGGATCGACATCATCGGTCACCAACAGTTTCAGCCAATCCAGCAATTCGCTGGTGGAGGGCTTTTTCTTCAGGCCGGGCACTTTGCGCAGATCATAAAACACTTTGAGCGCCTCGGAGATGAGCCGCTGCTTCACGCCCGGAAAATGCACGTCGATGATTTCTTTCATCGTGCTTTCGTCGGGGAAGCGGATGAAATGGAAAAAGCAGCGGCGCAAAAACGCATCGGGCAATTCTTTTTCATTGTTGGAGGTGATGATCACCACGGGGCGCTTGATGGCCTTCACCGTCTCGTTCAATTCATAGACATAAAATTCCATGCGATCGAGTTCTTGAAGGAGATCGTTCGGAAACTCGATATCGGCCTTGTCGATTTCATCGATCAGCAAAACGGGCCGCTCATCGGCCATGAAAGCCTCCCACAGCTTGCCGCGCTTGATGTAATTGCGGATATCGGTGGCGCGCGGATCGCCCAATTGGCTGTCGCGCAGGCGCATCACGGCGTCATATTCATATAGGCCCTGATGCGCCTTGGTGGTCGATTTGATATGCCATTCGATCAGCGGCGCGCCCAGCGCCTTGGCAATCTCGATCGCCAGCACCGTCTTGCCGGTGCCGGGCTCGCCTTTGACGAGCAGCGGGCGCTGCAGCGTTACGGCGGCATTGACCGCGATCTTCAGATCCTCGGTGGCGACATAATTCTTGGTGCCTTCAAAGCGCATGTTTCGGCAAATCCTGTTTGGCTTTCTGGCCAACTAACTGGTGGAAGGCAGGCACCCAAGTCAAGCGCGCCAAGATTTCATTAACCATATCGCCCCAGTCTTCACATAGAGATTCTTGCCTCTGGGCCGTGTCCGCTCGTCCCGGATCGAGGGTGGTGCGTGCACCATTCGATGCCCGGGCATTTGCTGGAAGGGGTTTTGCTTTGCCACTCAAGCTATCGCTTCGCCCCAGCGAGCGTTTCGTGGTCAATGGCGCTGTCGTGCAAAACGGCGATCGGCGCTGCGTGCTGATGCTGCAAAACCATGCCTCGATCCTGCGCGAAAAGGACATCATGCAGCCCGAAGAGGCGATAAGCCCGGCCCGGCGCATCTATTTCCCGATCATGCTGCTGTATCTAGGGGAGGGCGATGGCCAAGCGCTGGATAGCGAGGCGCGCCAGCGCATCGAGGAATTCGCCGGGGCGGTTCTCCAGCCCGAGGCGCGCCTGGAATGCCTGGAAATGGGCAAGGATCTCGATAACGGGCAATTTTATCGGGCATTGACCCGCTGCCGCAAGCTGATGGCCTATGAGGAAAACATTTTAGGGAGGGGGCATGTCGATCAAAGCCTATCAGCAGGCCGCCAATAGGGCCGAGGCCCCGCGCGATGTCGAATGGCGCGCCTTTTCGTTCGCCACGGCGGCGCTGGTGCGCGTGGTCGAGGAAAATGGCCTCAATGCCGGTGCCCGCGTCGAGGCCATCAACAAAAATCTGCAATTATGGTCTTTGATGGCCGATGATTGCGCCCAGCCGGAAAATCAATTGCCGGCCCCGTTGCGCGCGCAATTGATTTCCCTGGCGCTTTGGGTTGATCGTCATTCGCGCGAGGCGCTGCGCCAGATCAGCGCCGTTCAGGATATGATCGATGTGAATCGCTCGATCATGGAGGGGCTGTCCGGCAAGGCTTGACCTGCCAGCCCGGCAATTCTTGCCGGCCCCGGCAAATCTTGCCGGGTGCATCTTGGCATGCCTTTTGGCCGGGCGCATGCTCATTAACTTGTCGCCCCGGCCCTCAAACAAAAATTCTTTGCCAGATTAACCTTCAGGGCCTGATCCGCTTTGGCACAGAAATTGGATCGGTCATGGCGCGCACCTATGCGCCGTCCCGGCAAAAGGCCTGGACGCATTGAGCCCAGAAGGGAAATTCCATGGCTAGCGTTAATACAAATTTCGGCGCGCTCGTTGCGCTGCAAAACCTCAACAGCGTCGATCGCGAACTCTCCACCACGCAAAACCGCATCAGCACCGGTTTGCGCGTTGCTGGGGCCCGCGATGACGGTGCCGCCTTCGCCATCGCGCAGGGCCTGCGTTCGCGCGTCGGCTCGGTCAGCGCTATTAATGAAGGCATCAGCCGCGCCACCAACACCATCGACACGGCGCTCAGCGCCGGTGGCGATGTCTCGGACATTCTGACGCAATTGCGCACGGAAGCCCAGCGGGCCGCGACCTTCTCGAACCCGACAGATCGGCAAGCTGCGCAAGATTCCTTCGCCGCCGCCCGCAATCAGATCGACGCGATTTTGAACAGCGCCACCATCAATGGCGTCAACCTGCTCAATGGCGCGAACGAAACTTCCGGGTTCAACGTTGTCACCTCCGATACCGGTTCGGCTGCACCGCAAACCGTGCAGCAAACCACGGGCGCGGATGCCGCCGATGCCACGGTTACCGCGGCCACGACGCTTTCGGCCTCCACCGTCATCGACACCTTGGGGGCCAATGCGGCGCTCACCAATGTGGCGACCAATGTGCAAGTCGGCACCAATGATGCGCTGGTTATCAATCTGCAGGATGCCAGCCGCAATACAACAGAGACAATCGAAATCCGCATCGGTGGCCTCGCCAATCTGGGCGCGTTGCAAGATGCCGTTTCCGAACGGACGGGTGGCCGCGTCAGCCTGAATTTTGATGGCGATAATCTCGTTTATGATTCCAATCAGAACTTCTCGCTGAACTTCCGCACCGGCCTTGCGGTCGATGCCGCGGCGGGTGCCAGCGATGATTTGGCCACGGTCAATGCCCGGGCCAATTTCTTCACCAACAATGCTGCCCAGTTCACCGGCACGCCGGCGGCTGGCACATTGGGCGCGACCTCCGTCAATTCCAGCTCACGTCAAACCGGCGGCGGGCAGCAATTGGCGCTCACGGCGCTGGCTTCCGGCCAAGGCCTCGGCACGCTGGCCAGCGATCTGCTCTCTTCGGGTCGGACCGGCACCTTCACGCTGGCCGCCACCCGGGCTGCGGGCAATACCGACAGCTTCACCTTCACGGTCGATAACAGCCAAACCATCGGCCAATTGCTCGATTCCGTTTCCGAACGGACGGGCGGTTCGATCACGGCTGCCTTCGACAGCACGACGCGGCAGATCGTCTTCCGCGCCGCGGATAGCGATGTCAGCAGCTTCTCGCTGACACCGGCGAGCAATGTCACCACCTTGACGGGCAATTCGGCGGCTCAATCGGCGATTACGCGGACAGAAGCTTCCAACAGCACCACCAATGTTCGCGGTTATGATTTCCGCGTCAATGGTGGGGCGCTCTCGCAGCTCGGCACGCTCGATCTGACCAGTGATCCTTCGGGCGCGGAGCAGATTATCGCCGCGCTGCAATCGAGCTTCGATTCCGCTTTGGGCAATCTCGGTGCGCAAAGCCGTGGCCTCGAAACCCAGCAAAGCTTCCTTGGCGCATTGAGCGACAATCTGGAAGTCGCGGTGGGCAGCCTCGTGGATGCGGATCTGGCGCGGGAATCGGCCCGCCTCCAATCGCTGCAGGTTCGCCAGCAGCTCGGGGCGCAGGCGCTTTCCATCGCCAACCAGGCACCGCAGATCATCCTCTCCTTCTTCCGGTAATGGATTGAAGGCCGGGCGGGCGGCGGCATCCCCGCCGCCCGTCTCCACGTCCTGAAACAGCAGTGGAGACACGGCTTCAGGAGGATGAAATCATGGCTTATGAGGTATCGCCGGCCCAAGCCCCGCGCCTGGGCGTTTCGCTGGCCGAGGTAAATAGCCAAAGGCCAAACCCTTCGCCAAATTTGGAAAAGCCCGAATCCCCAACCAGCGGGCGGCCGGAGCAACAGGAATCGCTCCTGCGGGAGGCGCGCCTGTCCACCCGCTTGCGCATCGAGATTGATCAATTGGCCAATCGTTATGTGCTGAAGCGCTATCTGGAGCCCGATCCCGATCCGGTATCGCAGTATCCGTCCGAAAGCCATCTGCGCTTTGCGCGGGCGGTGACGGCGGCGCTGCGTGCGGCGCAATTGGCGCGGCTGGATATCAAGGCCTGACACCCGGCGAACGGGTGGGGCAACGAAGTTTTAACCACGCCGCCCCCATATAGGGGTGCGCGGTGTTTGGCATGGCCGATTGAGCTAATTGTGTTCTCGCCGCGCGACGGCCCTGAATGGTGCCGGTTCAAGTCGGAGGCTGGACATGTCGATCACGGGGCCCAATTCCCAAGGTTTCTCCCCACTTGGGCTGCTCGATACGCGCCCGCCAGGCCCCCAAACCCAAACCGATAGCGCCCAGGCGGGCCAGCGCCCACAGCGCCAAGAGGCGCAAGCGCCGGTGCGCGATACCATCGAGGCGGAGGATGCCCCCGCGCCCGCCGATCCGCAAAGCATCTTCGCCGCCTTGGCGCTGACCAATTCCCCGCCGGCCAATGCCGATGCCGCGCGCCTGCTGGCGCTTTCGGTGCGCCAGGGCCTGCAGGAGCAGAGCGCCTCCATCGCCAATCTGCGGCCCAACTCGGTGCTGCAATACTTGCGCGCCTGATCAGAATAATTCTTCTTCCAGGCCATTGGCGCGCCGCATAAATGGCCATTCGCAGGCGATGAATCCGGCGATGCCGATCCCCATCAAGGCCGCACAACCCGCCAGCAGGCCCATGATGGCCTGCAAAGCGGGCGTGCTGCGCAGCGTGCCCGGAATTGTGCGCAGCACGGCTTCGCGGCCACTCAAAAGCGCCAAAGCGGCGGCCCGATCCTTGCCGATTTCGGCCGCGAGGCGCAGGCGCACGGCGTCATTCGGCGCATGCACATGGGCGATGAGCAGGAGCGCGCCCGGGGTTTGGGCCGCGGCGCGCAGCGCCGAAAGCATCTGAAATTCTGCCGAAACGGCTTGCGCCGCAGCGGGATCGAGGGCGGCGCGGAAGGCCTTGGGGATTTCCACCGGAAATTGCGGATCGCCCTGATCGGCCCGCGCCGCGGCCAGGGCGCGGCGCAAGGCCGGCTCCGGCAGGGCTTGCGCCAAGGCGTTGCGCCAATGAGCTTCGTATCGCGGGTTGAGGCGCCCGGCCCGGCGCGCCAGCCGCAATAACTGGATGCCCTCGTGTTGGTCGGAAATGGCCAGATCCAAGCCGGAAAGCCTCAGATTGAAATCATCGACGGGCTGGCCAGCCTGCCATTCCTCGGCGCGCTGGGCCAAGGCCAGCAACGTATCGGCGGCGATGCTATGGATTCCCGCCTGGCCATCGGGGCTGATCACCAAGGCCGCTTGGCGCGCGCGCAGGCCTTTACCCGCTTCTTCTGCCGCGAGGCGCAGCGATTCCTGGGCCGCGGGCGGCAGGCTGGCCACGAATTGGGCCAGGCGCGGGCCATCGGGCAAGGCCGGATCCCCAAGGCTGAGCATGACACCGCGTGCCAGCTCATTCTCCCCGGCATCGATGGCGCTGACCAGGAAATCGCGCAGATGTTCTGGATCGTGCGGCACCGCTTCCCGGATCGCCGCATCCATCGCCGCGAGGCTGGCCGCCTTCGCCGGGGCCGCCAGCTGATAATCGCGCGCCTGCGGAAGATGGCTGGCATAAACGGCCAGCGCGAGCAGGCCCGCACTGAACATCAGGCCCAAATCAAAGGCGGCGGCAAAGATTTGCGCGCGCCAGCTTTGCCCCTTTCGCCCAAACATCATCCGCGCCGCATCCACTAGGCTCACATTCCATCCTGGCGGATGTCTATTCCCAAAGCGCGGCTGTTGCCATCCGCGTTACAGCTTGCGCAGCTTGCGGCGATCGGCCGCGCTGGCGGGGGTGAAGCGGATGGCCTGGCCGCCGCCGGCCGCGAGGCGCAGCGCCAATTGGGTTTGCGCCGTGACCAGCCCTTCCAGGATTTCCATGTCGTAGGGCTCGGAGGTGAAATCCGCCTTTGGCCCATCGCGATAGATTTGCGCCTTATAAATGCGGCCCAAATCCAGGAAATCGAGCGAGGCGGTGAGCAGGCGCCCGGTTTCATCGGTCAAGCTGCCCAAGAACCAATCCTCGCTTTTGCGTGCCTTGCGGGCGATGGTGACATAATCGCCGATTTCGGCATGGAGAACGCGCGTATCTTCCCAATCGCAGGCCACATCCTTGATGAATTGGAAGGGGGCCATGCGGGCCTCGTAATGCTCGGGCAGATCGCAGGCCATCTGGATGGGGGAATAGAGGATGACATAAAGGGCCAATTCCTTGGCCAAAGTGGTTTCGACGCGGGTATCGCGGTTGGCGCGCTTGGTGTTGAGCAGATCGAACACGCCGGGCGTGTAATCCATCGGCCCGGCCAGCATGCGCGTGAAGGGGATGATGGCGGTGTGCTCGGGCGGATTGCCGGGATTGCCCCAGGCATTGTATTCCTGGCCGCGCGCGCCCTCGCGGGCCACCCAATTGGGATAGGTGCGGCGCAGGCCCGTATCCTTGATCGGCTCGTGCGGGTTGATGGAAATCTTGCGCTTGGCCGCTTCCTTGACCACGTGCAGATGGTGGCGGGCCATGAATTGGCTGTCATGGTATTCGCGCCGGGTGACACCGTTTTCATCCACGCGCTGGATTTGCCCGGCATCGGCCACATAGCCGGTTTTGATCACGCGCACGCCGTGGCGCTCATAGAGATCGAGCCCGGCGGCCAATTGGCTTTCATAGCGCGTGACATTCCCCGCCGTTTCGTGATGGCCGATCAGGCGCACCTTGCGGGCTTTGGCATAGCGCGCCAATTCGGGCAGATCGAAATCGGGATAGGGCTGTGCAAATTCGAAGGCGCTGCCGCCCTCGCGATACCAATCGCCATCCCAGCCGATATTCCAACCCTCAACCAGCACGCCCGAAAAGCCGTGCTCGGCCGCGAAATCGATATAGCGTTTGACATTGGCGGTATTGGCGCTGTGCTTGGGGCCAGAGCCCCAAGTGCCCGTGCCGAGATGCATCTCCCACCACACACCGACATACTTGCCGGGCTCCACCCAGGAAACATCCCCGAGCGCGTTGGGCTCATTGAGGTTGAGGATCAGATAGGAGGTGATCAGCCCGCCCGCCGTATCGGCGATCTGCAAGGTGCGCCAGGGTGTGACAAAGGGCGTTTTGGCCCGCACCCGGATGCCATCGGACCAGGGCGTCAGATCGGCTTGGAAGGTGTGTTTGCCGGTGCGGCGCAGGACCATGGCGGCGTAATCCACCAAGGCCGCCTCGTGGATGCTGATATGCAGGCCATCCTGGGTGCGCATGGTCACCGGCGTGTGGGCCATGAACAATTCATCGAGCGGGGTGGTGTTGTAGAGGTATTCATAGCGATTGGGCTGGCGCGCGGGGATCCACCAGGCCGTGGCATCCTCGGTGAAGCGAAACTCCGTCAGCTCCTCGGTGATCAGCGCGTTCTTGAGATTGGGCTGATCGGGCAGTTCGTAGCGCATGCCGATGCCATCGTCATAAACCCGGAACACCACGCGCATGCTGCGCTTCAGGGCCGTGGTTTCGGTGAAGGTGATGGCCAATTCATTGAAATGATTGCGGATGAAGCGCTTTTCGCCCCAGGGCTGTTCCCAGGTGTTGTCGACGCTGCGGCGCTCCACCTGCGTCACGGCCATGTCGGGGGCCAGGATGGGGGCATCGGCCAGGCGAAAGCCGAGCTTGGATGGGCTCACCACGGCGCGGCCAAAGCGCCGCACTTCGTAGGTTGGGATGCCCGTGTCGATATTGGCCACGCCAAAGCCGATGCGCACGCTGAGCACCCCGCCAGGCGAGGAAACTTCCAGCGGGCCAGTCGTCTGCGCGAAGGCCGAGCCGGCAGCGAGCAGCGCGCCCGCCGCACTCATGCCCATCAACAGCGAGCGTCTTTGCATGTTAGCCTCCAGGTTCAATCCAGATCGATGATGGTGATGGCCCGCGCCGGCAGATCCAACGTGCGGGTGAGATCCATGCGCTTGCCGGTGAGGATGTCGCGCCCGCTGGTTTTGCCGCGCAGCGCCTGCGCATATTCGCCGATGGGCAGGGATTTGGGCGCTGTGTCCTTGTTGATGGCGATCAGCACGCCATCATCGGTGCTTTGCCGGGCCAGCACATAGACACCCTTGCGGCGCGCATCGCCGGCATTGGGCGCGTAATGCAGCAGCCGCCCTTCCATCAAGGCCGGATTGGCCTTGCGCCAATTCAGCAATATGCGGGTGAATTCCTGGAAATCGCGCTGCTCGGGCGATAGGCCGGCCCCGGTAAAGGCATTGACGCGATCGCCCACAAATCCGCCGGGAAAATCGCTGCGGATGATGCCGTCATCCTTGGGGCCGGGATTGGTCATCAGCACTTCGGTGCCGTAATAAATCTGCGGGATGCCGCGCACCGTGGCCACATAGCCCAGCGCCATCTTCGCCAAAGCGATATCGCCGCCCATTTGTTTCAGGATGCGATCCATATCGTGATTATCGGGAAACACCACCAGCTTGCCCGGATCGGTGTAGACGAAATCATTGGCCAGCGCCTCATAGAGCTTGAACAGGCCGCTCGCGGGCCATTGCTGTTCTTCCTCGATCAAAGCCTGACGCATCATATCCTGCAAAGGGAAATCCATCAGGCTGGGCAGATAAGAAACATATCCATCCTTGTTGACATGGCCCTTTTGCCAATAGGCCACCATGGCCGGATTGCGCACCCATTCTTCGCCCACGATCGTGAAATTGGGATATTCCGCGTTGATCCGGCCGGACCAATCGCTCATGAACGCCTTGTCTGGATAGGGATAGGTATCCATGCGGATGCCAGAAAGCCCAGCATATTCGATCCACCAGATGCTGTTCTGGATCAGATATTTGGCCAGATGCGGATCGCGTTGATTGAGATCGGGCATGACCTCGACAAACCAGCCATCGGAGAATTGCTTGGCATCGCGCTGCGTCACGTAAGGATCCATTTGCGTGATGTGCAAATGGCTGGTCTGGGAAAACTTGCCCCCGAAATTGATCCAATCGGGCCCGGGCGGATCGGCCATCCACCAATGCTTCGAGCCCACATGGTTGACGATCATATCCATGATCAGGCCGATGCCGCGGGCCTTGGCCGCATCCGCGAGCCGGCGCATGTCACCATTGCTGCCAAAGCGCGGATCGACTTTGTAAAAATCCGTCGTGGCATAGCCGTGATAGGAATATTCTGGCTGATCATTCTCCAGCAAAGGATTGAGCCAGATCTGGGTGAAGCCCATTTTTTCGATGTAATCGAGGGAATTGATCACGCCTTGGATATCGCCGCCATGGCGCCCGCCCGGGATGGCGCGATTGGCCGCTTCGCGCAGGCCCTTGACGCTGTCATTGCCGGGATCGCCATTGGCGAAGCGATCGGGCGTGATCAGATAAATGGCGTCTTTCGGGGCAAAGCCGGCGCGCCCAGCCGAGCCGGCCTCGCGCGCGCGCAGATCCAGCCGGTGCCGTTCCAGCGTGCGGCCCTTGCGCTGGAAGGCGATCTCGACAAGGCCCGGCTTGGCATTGGGGCTGATTTCCAGATCGATGAACAGGTAATTGGCATTGGCCCCGGGCGTTGCGCCGATAAGCTTGACGCCGGGATAATCCAGTTTTGGCGTCAGCGCCCCGATCTTTGGCCCATGCACCAGGATTTGCAGGGAAGGGTCCTTGAAGCCGATCCACCAGGAGGCCGGCTCGAACCGATCGATGGCGGCGGCGCGCGCGTTGAGGCTGAAGCCGGTCAAGGCCAGCATGGCCAGCAGGGCAAAAAGGCCAAGCCGCACGGGGTGCGATTGGTGGGGCATCCTCATTCCTCCCATCGTGCATCCTGGCCTTGTGCCCGGCCGTTTATGCGATTGCCCTTCATCATTGCCCAGCCTGAGGCGGGAATCCAGAGCATTCCCGCCATCGGGGCGCGGTTTGTGTAATTTTACTCCAAGCCGCGCAGCACGGCCTCGATCCGCGCCCGCACCGCAGCCGGGGAAAGCGGGCCGAGCGCCTCGGCCCCGCCCGCCGCCGCGATGCAGTGCACCAGATCCAAATCGCCGGCCATGCGATAGGGCCCGGCCACGAAGGCGCAGATCGCCTCCAGCATCAGCGCGCGGGCCAGGCAGGCGGGGGCATCCCAAGGGCCGGCGGTGATGGCCAAGAGCAGGCGATGGGCAAACGCACGCTCATTGCGGGTGTGATCGGCCCGGCACAAAGCCGCATCGAGGCGCTGGCCAGGGCCAAAGCGCAGGCCCGCGCAGCGATCCAGCGCCCCCCAAAGCATCGCGGCGAACGCCCCGCCGACAGGGCACAGCGCGCCGCGATCCGTGCGCCATTGCGCCCAGTCAAGGCCTGTGTGCGTGAGCAGCGCGGCGTCGAGATCGGGGCCCGCCTCCAGACGGGCCAGCACCCCATCGCCCAAAGCGGCCAGTGCCGGTAAATCCAGGGCGATCACCCCCTTGGCAAAGCGCGCGCGCCAATCGGCGGCGCGGCTGGCCAAGCCGTGTTTGAGCGGCGCGGGGATTTCCTCAAAGCCGTTTCCCTCCACCGCCCGGGGCGAGAGCACATCGTGCCATTCCCCACGGCCATCGCGCAGCAGCAGCCCGCGCGCCAACACATGCTGCAGTGCATCGCCGGTGGAGGGGGCAAGAGGCAAAGCGGCGGGCGGCGCATGGCGCCGGCCCAGTGGATCGAGATCGTCCGGGCAAATCCAGCCGCCATGCAGCAGGCGCGCGCCCAGATAGAGGCTTTGGGCCCAATAGAGCGGCAGATTGTCATTGCTGGAGCGCGGCTGGGAGCCGGGCTTTGCGCGTTCCGCCTCGGCATTTTGGGGGGATAGCATGAACAATTCGGGGATGCGCTTCCATTTGGCTCCTGGCTCGGCGACGGCCTCCAGGCGCGCCAAGGCGGCCTGCGTGGCGGCCTGATCCCCTGCCATCGCCGCATCCATGGCCGCGAAGGCGATGAATAACGGCCATTGGCATTCGATGCCGGCAAAGCGGGCCAGCTCTCCGGGCTCGTAATGCAGGCGATGGGGGTGCTCATAGACGCTCTGATGGCCGTCCAGCAAAAAGCGCACCGCGCCATAACGGCCGGCCAGGCGCGCGGCGATCGCCTCCCGGGTTTCGCGCGCGCGTTCGGGCCAAGCATGGCAGGCATAGCCGGGATAGCCGATCACGGCCAGCAGGCCGGCATCGGTTTCCTTGGAGAAGGATTCTTCGGGCAAGACACCGCACAGGGCGCAATCGAACAAGGCCAGCAAATGCGGCGGGCGCGGGGCGATGCGCGCGGGCATATCGCCATCCTCTAGCGGAAAATCGAGTTTCGGCAAGGCGTGCAGCGCCGCTTTGGCCAGGCCCAGGGAGGTCATGTTGCGCTCCACCCGGCCGATATTGCGCTTGTCGCCGCGCTCCCACATCCCATAATCGCCGCAGCGCCAAGCCAGCGCGACATAATCGGCGAGGCTGGCGAGGAAATGCGCCTCGTTCTGATTGCGGATGATGCGCAGGCCCGCGCCCGTCATGTCCGCGCAGATCAACAAAAACAGCGAGGTCGCATCCAGCTGCAAATGGCCCCAATCGGCATCACCGGAAATGGGCATGCCGTTGGTGGCATTGTATTTGGCGTGCAGCGCATCGCGCGGTGAGCCGCTGGCGCAAAAGCGGGCCACTTTATCGGCCTGGCCCTGCATGGCCTTCAGCAAGCCGCGCAAGACGGCGATGGCGCGCTCTTCATAATGTGCGGCGCGGGCCGGCAGGCCGGCGCGCTTGGCAGCGGCCGCCGCGGCCCAAATGGCCATCACGCAATAGCAATTATCGCGCACCCAGGCGTGGGAATAATCGCCATGGCCGTTATGCGCGGGCCCGGCCGGCAGCAAACCGGTGGCGGGATGCTGGCGTGCCAGGAATTCGCAATCCACCTCGTCCAGCAGATCGCGCAGGGCCAAGGGGGCACGCGCCAATTCCACGGCCAAATCGGGTGCCCGGCCGCTGGCCTTGGTCATGTCATGCAGGCGGGCCCAATCGGCGGGGCGCACATCCTGGCGGGCATAGCGCCAATGCCAATTACCGCTCGCCGTGCCCGGAACATTCATGCGGTGCTCCGCGCCGAGGCCGAGCACGTCCTGCATTTGCAAAATCGCCAGCGCCGAGCCCGAATGCAGCGCCAAGGCGTTCAGCGCCCAATGCGGCGCATCAGCCTGATTTGCAGCCTGCAAAAGCGGGCGCGTGGCCAGGTTTTCTGGCGTCAGCCCTTGGGCCTGCGCCTCCAGCCAGCCCAGCGCCGTGGCGTTATCGTGATTGCCGAAATAGGCCACTGATCGGGCCCGATAGGCTTGGGGATGTTGCTCCGGGCGCAAGGGCTCGGCTTCCAGATCATACTGGATGATATGCATGCCTGGAAAATCGAAGGCATCGCGCAAGGCATACACATCGGGCGTGATGAAGCCCAGATCCTCCGCCACGACCGGCAGATTGCCGAAGATCTCGCGCAGCGTGGTGAACAGCGCTTCCCCGGGTGCCGGCACCCAAATGCCGCCGCTGGCATCGGCATCCTGCGCTGGGATTTGCCAATAGGAGGCGAAGGCGCGGAAATGGTCGATGCGCACCAGATCATAGGCATCCAGCATGTGGCGCATGCGCGCGATCCACCAGGCAAAGCCATCGGCCTGCATGGCCGCCCAGTCATAGGTGGGATTGCCCCAGCGCTGGCCGCCCGCGGCCATCATGTCGGGCGGGCAGCCCGCGACGGTGATGGCCTTGCCATGCGCATCCAGATGGAACAGATGCGGCGCGCACCAGACATCGGCGCTGGTTTGCGCCACATAGATGGGCATGTCCCCGAACAGCGCGATGCCGCGGGCCTGGGCATGCGCCCGCAGGGCCCGCCATTGCTGATCAAAGAAGAATTGCTCGATGACGATGTTGGCGATCCGCTCTTTATGGGCTGCGCGGGCTTTGGCCAAAGCCTCCGGCGCGCGCGCACGCAAAGGGGCGGGCCAATCGCTCCAATCGGCCCAGGCATGCACTTCCAGCAAGGCGCGAAACAGCGCGTAATCATCCAGCCAGAGCGGACCGGCCTTGGCCTGGAAGGCGGCCAATTGCGCCAAGGCCCGCGCATCGGCCCGTGCCGCAAAGCGGCTGGCCGCCAGCGCCACCAGATGCCGGCGCAGTGGCAAGGCCAAAGCGAAATCGATCCTGCGCGCATCCAGCGCGCGCAAAGGAGCCAATTCATCGGCCGCCAGCAAGCCTTGCTCCGTGAGGCGCTGGAGGCTGATCACATGCTCCGCGCCCGCAAAGGAGGAGAGCGCCGCATAAGGGCTGCCATCGTTTTGGGTGGGGTTGAGCGGCAGGATTTGCCACACGCGCTGGCCGGCCTCTGCCAGCTGATCGATGAAATCGAAAGCCTCCTGGCCCAGGCTGCCCACGCCTTCGTCATTGGGCAAAGAGGTGATGTGGGTCAGCACGCCGCTGGCGCGGCCAAGCCTCCCAAAAGTCAAGCCGTTAACGGGACGCATCATGGCTGCGCTCCCATGCGCTGCGCGGCCAAGGCGCTGCGCGGGGCAAGATCCAAGCGCAGGGCCCAGCCCGTCGCGCTTTCGGGCGCGGCTTGCGCCAGGATGGGCTGGCCGGCGGCCCCGCGATCCGGCTGGCTGTGCGCCAAGACCTGATAGGGCCCCGGCCCCGGCGCGGGGCAATGCGCGCGGGCCTGCGTGTGCGAAAAATTGGCCGCGCACAGCAAATTCTCACCCCGCGTGAAGGCCAGCATATCCTGCTGCGCGCCGGGATGCGCCAGAAGGCTCAACGCGCCTTGCGGCTGGGCGCGATTGAGGGCGGCGATCACATCGTGCGGGCTGTCTTGGCTATCCCCCGTGCTGGCCAGATCGCCAGGCCAGATTTTCCAGCCGGGCAAGGCGCCCATCACCAAGGCGGCCAGCCGCGCTTCTTGCCCGCGGGGTGGGCAAGATTGGCGCGCGCGCCAATCTTCGAAGGCCAGCGCGCCGGCGCGCTCGGGCAAAGCCAGCATGGCCAGCATGCGCTGCGCGGGATCGCCCAGCCAGCCCGCCCAATGGGGCACGGTGCTGCGCGCGCAGCCCAGGCCGCCCGCCCAGGTCGGCGCGCTGATGCCGGGCCAGATGCCATGCGCATCGCTCAGCACAAAGGCACCGGGGGCGCGCGCGGCCACCAATTCGGTGAGGCTGCGCAGGAAATCAACGCCTGCGGCATCGACGACGCCCGCGTGGCCAAGCGGGGCGTGAAACTGCAGCGCGTGGCGCACGCCGCGCAGGAACAAGCCATCCACATGCAGGTCTTCCAGCCAGAACAAGGCCGCGCAGATCAGGAAATTGGCGGCTTCATAGCGCACATAATTGAAGCGCCGCAGAGAGCCATCCGGGGAAAGCGCGCGGGCGGCATTGGCGTGTTCGTACATTGCGCTGCCGTCGAAACGCGCCAGGCCCTCCGCCTCGTCGCTGAAGGCATGGATCGGCCAATCGATGACGATGCCGAGGCCGCGCGCATGCGCGCCATCGATGAGGCGCTGCAGGCCAGGCTGGCCGCCCCAGGCCATCGAGGGGGCGAGCCAGGCGCGGGGCTCCGTGTTCCAATTGGCATTTGACTGAGGCGTCCAGGCTTGCATGAGGCACAGATGCGTGCCGCCGAGATGTTGGATGCGATCGAGCAGCGCATTTTCCCCGCCGGGCCGGGGATCATGATCCCCGGCGGTCACGCAGTGCAGCGCGGTGAAGGCACTTTCGGCCCTGTGGTCGCGCCGCTTGGCGAGCCAGGCCGTATCGCCCCAGGCATCCGGGCAGGCTGGTGCGGCGATGGCCGCTGCCGGTGCCGCCGTGCTGAGCGCCCGCGCATAGGGATCGCGCTTTCGCAGCCGGCGCCCGTCCGTGCTGAGGATGTCGAAGGCGTAGGGCGCGCCGGGGGCCAAGCCCGGCTCGAACATTTCCCAGACGCCGATTTCATGGCGAAAGCGCATGGGGCGGCGCGCCGGTTCCCAGCCATTCCAATCGCCGAGCACGGATACGCGCCTGGCTGTCGGGGCCCAAACGGCAAAGCTGATCCCCGATACACCTTCCAATTCGGCCTCGTGCGCGCCCAGCACCTTGTGCGCCCGCCAGCAGCGCCCGGCTTTGAGATCGATCGCATCCTCGGGGGGGATGACCAGCCCGAAGCGATAGGGATCCTCGCATTCCACCAACCCCGTTGGGGTTTCGATGCGCAGGCGATAGGACACAACACGCAGGCCAGCGGGTGCCACCAGCCCCGCAAAAAAGCCGGGGCCCAGCGAACGCAGCGCGATGCGCTGGCCGCCCAGCACGGCCTCAACGGCTCTCGCCCCGGGGTGAAACACCCGCACGCTCATGCCCTGATTGTCCGCCTCGGTATGCAGGCCGAGAACAGAGAAGGGATCGGAATGCGTGGCCTTTTCAAGGCGCACGATATCTTCCTGCAAATGCGCGAAATCGGATACGGGGCTGCCCATGCGGCTCAGGCCCCGGCGGCCAATGCCGGGCGCATGCCGGATTGTGCCCGGGCCATCCCCGCGCCAATGCGCAAGGCATCGATCAAAAGCTGGGCGGCAAAGCGCGGTGCCGGGCTGCCCAGGGCGGCCTGGCTATCGGCCTCGGGCAGGGCCAAGGCGATATGCGCCAAGGCTGTCAAGGCGCTGGTGCTGGGGGCCAGCGTGATAATCGTGCCGCCTGCCGCCCGCACCAGGCGCGCGGGGGAGAGCAGGGCGTCGCTTTGCTGCGTGCGCAGGCCATCCAGGCTGATCAGCAGAGCGGTGGATGCAGCGGTCGAGGCGCTGGCCTCTTCGATCTGGACATAGGGATCATTGCTGGAGCGCGCCGGCAGATCCTCGCGCGAGAAGGCGTCCGCGCAGGCGCTGGCGATGGAGGCGGCGTTGCCAAACCCCCAAACCCAAATGCGCCCAGATTGGGCGAGCCGGCTGGCCGCTTGGCCCAAAAGCGGGGAGGCCAGCGTGCGGCGCAGCTCGAAAACGGCGGAAAAGGCCTGATCACACAGGGTGGCCGCCAGCATCTGGAAGGGATCACCGGGTGCGAAAGCGGGCTGGTATTCCGGCGTCAGACGGCCCAGATCGCGGATGATCTGGCGCTTGAGATCTTGCACGCCAACGCAGCCAACGGCCCGGCAAAAGCGGATCACCGTGGGCTCGGATGCCCCTGCGCTGGCGGCGATCATCTTGATCGAGGACCCGGCCGTGAGATTGGGCTGGGCGAGCACAAGTTCGGCGACCTTGCGCTCGGAGGGGCGCAGCTCCGGGAGAAGGGATTTGATCCGGGCGATGATCATGGCGGCGGCGCCCACTGGCCTGAGGGAAATTGATCCTGACCCTTCCTACCAAGGGAAAAGTAGTTTAGCTACCCTGTTCGCGGATTTTGTCTGGAGGATGTCAAGCTTGCACATCTTGATATGCGGTATTGGGTTTGGTTAACCGGGCGGATGCGGGCGGCGTTGCTGCCATGCGCGCCGAAATATGCGCGCCGAAATTCAGGACAAACCCCAAGCAGTCTTCAAAAGCATGCGCTGGCGCACAGTTCGCGCAAACAGGGAAACCGAAAACGAAGCGAGGTTGGAATGAACTGGGGAATGTGGGATCGGGCTTGAAACGGTTGCAAAACTACGGGAGGGTTTCCACGAAATGGGCTTGCCCCCAGTTTAGGGGCTTGATCGGGGCCTGGGAAGCGGTTTTTGGCGGTGGAGAGCTTGGCAATGGCCACAAGCCGCAATCACGGCCAGTCGCGGCGCAGCTGAACTCGCGATCAGGCCATTCCGGGCGCGCGTGATCCATGCTCTATTTCTTGAATAAAGCCGTTTGGGCCCGGCTCAATCGGATTTGACCGTGATCCCGTGGTCAGGCGCTTGACTAAAAAAGGCATTCCATGATGCAGCGCGCGTTGGTGATCTTTGGCGGTACGGGGGATTTGGCCCGCCGCATGCTGTTTCCGGCGCTGTATTTCCTCGAAGCCGAGGGGCTTTTGCCTGCTGGCTTGCGCATTTTCGGCACGGGGCGCAGCGCGATGGATGCGCCGGCCTTCCAGGCCATGGTCGAAGAGGCGGTGCGCGCCCGGGCCGGCGCGCGGTTTGATGGGGCGGTGTTTGGCGCGTTCGCGGCGCGCCTAGCCTTCGCCAAGATCGATGCATCCGTCCAAGCCGATTTTGATGCCCTGGCCCGAGCCATCGGCCTTGAAGCGGAAACCACGTTTTTCCTGTCCACCTCGCCCAGCGTTTATGGGGCCATCGCCGGGCATCTGGCGGCGGCCGGCCTGGCGCATGAGCGCGCGCGCATCGTGCTGGAAAAGCCGATCGGGCGCGATCTGATCAGCTCGCGCGCCATCAATGAGGCGGTGGGCAAGGTTTTCGCCGAAGAGCGGATTTTCCGCATCGATCATTATCTGGGCAAGGAGACGGTGCAAAATCTCTTGGCGCTGCGCTTCGCCAACACCCTGTTTGAGCCCCTGTGGAATGCCAACTCGATCGAGCATGTGCAGATCACCATCGCCGAAACGGTGGGCCTTGAAGGGCGCGCCTCCTATTACGATGAGTATGGGGCCCTGCGGGACATGGTGCAGAACCATTTGCTGCAGCTGGTTTGCCTGATCGCCATGGAGCCGCCGGCCAGCCTCGATCCCGAGGCCGTGCGCAATGAAAAGGTCAAGGTGCTGCGCTGCCTGCGCCCGTTCACGCAAGATTCGGTGGCCCAGGATACGGTGCGCGGGCAATACCGCGCCGGGGCCGTGGGCGGGGCGGCCGTCAAGGGCTATCACGAAGAGATGGAGGGCTTTGCCGCGCGCGCCGAAACCTTCGTGGCCATCCGCGCCCATATCGATAACTGGCGCTGGGCCGGCGTGCCGTTTTATCTGCGCACCGGCAAGCGCCTGGCGCAGCGGCGCACCCAGGTTTTCATCCAGTTCCGCCAAGTGCCGCATTCGATCTTCCCGAGATCCCAGATCATTCCCAATTCCCTGATCATCGATTTGCAGCCCGATGAATGCATTTCCCTGCAATTGATGAACAGCACGCCGGGCCTCGCCCGCGATGGCCTGGCGCTTCGGCAATTGCCGCTGAACCTGTCTTTCGATGCGGCCTATGGGGGAGCGGATCGGCGCCGCCGCATCGCTTATGAGCGTTTGCTGCTCGATGCTTTGGAGGGGCGCTCGACATTGTTCGTGCGCCGCGATGAAATCGAGGCGGCCTGGGGCTGGATCGATGGCCTGGTGGCGGGCTGGGAGATCCTGCGCATCGAGCCAAAACCCTATCCCGCCGGCACTTGGGGCCCGCAAGGGGCGGCCGGCCTGGTGGAACGCCATCAGCATTCCTGGCAAGAATGATTTTCCGCGCGCGCCCGTAAAGGAGCCAGCATGCATCCGAAACTGCTTGAGATCACCGCCCGCATCGAAGCCCGCAGCCAGGAGGCGCGCGGGGCCTATCTGGACAAGATCGCCGCGTGGAAGGGGCGCGGCCCGGCGCGGGCCCGGCTTTCGTGCTCCAATCTCGCGCATGTGTTTGCCGCGTCCCCGGCGGCGGATAAGCCCAAACAGAGCAGCGCGGGGCCGGTCAATCTGGGCATTGTCACGGCGTATAATGACATGCTCTCGGCGCATCAGCCGTTTGCCACCTATCCCGATTTGATCAAGGCGGCCGCGCGCGAGGTCAAGGCCGCGGCGCAAGTGGCCGGCGGCGTTCCGGCCATGTGCGACGGTGTCACCCAGGGCCAGCCGGGCATGGAGCTTTCGCTGTTTTCGCGCGATGTGATCGCCATGGCCACGGCCGTTGCGCTCTCTCACGATGCGTTTGATGGCGCGATTCTGCTGGGCGTGTGCGATAAGATCGTCCCGGGCCTGTTCATCGGGGCGTTGAGTTTTGGGCATTTGCCCATCGTGTTCGCGCCGGCCGGGCCCATGCCCTCTGGCCTGCCCAACAAGGAAAAGGCTGCCATCCGTGCGCTCTATGCAGAAGGCAAAGTGGACCGCGAGGCCCTGCTGGCCGCCGAGAGCCAATCCTATCACTCGGCCGGCACCTGCACCTTTTACGGCACGGCCAATTCCAACCAAATGCTGATGGAGGCCATGGGCTTGCATTTGCCGGGGGCGGCCTTCGTCAATCCCGGCACGCCGCTGCGCGAGGCCTTGACGCGCGCGGCGGCGCACAAAGCGGTGGCCCTGGCCAGAGAAGGCGGGCCCGGAATGGGCGCGATGATCGATGCGCGGGCCATCGTCAATGGGGTGGTCGGCCTGTTGGCCACCGGCGGCTCGACCAATCACACGCTGCACCTCGTGGCCATGGCGCGCGCGGCCGGCGTTTTGATCGACTGGACGGATTTTGCCGAGCTTTCGGCCATCACGCCGTTGCTGTGCCGGATCTATCCCAATGGATCAGCGGATGTGAATCATTTCCATGCCGCCGGCGGCATGGGCTTTTTGCTGCGCGAATTGCTGGGTGCCGGCCTGATGCATGGCGATGTCGCCAGCGTGGCGGGCCAGGGCCTTGAGGCCTACACGCGCGAGCCCTTCCTGGATGGAGAGGTGCTGGCCTGGCGGGACGCGCCCAAAGCCAGCCTGGATCGCGACGTGCTGCGCGCAATGGCCGATCCCTTCGCGGGTGATGGCGGCATCCGCCTGCTGGCCGGCAATCTGGGCCGGGCCGTGATCAAAACCTCGGCCGTGGCGGCCCCGCACCGCTTGGTGCGCGCCCCGGCCTTGGTTTTCCACGATCAGGAAGATTTCATCGCGGCCTTCAATGCCGGCCGGCTGGAGCGCGATCATGTGGCCGTGATCCGGTTTCAGGGGCCGCGGGCCAATGGCATGCCCGAATTGCACAAGCTCTCGCCGCAGCTTGGCCTGTTGCAGGATCGCGGCTTCAAGGTGGCGTTGGTCACCGATGGGCGGATGTCGGGGGCATCGGGCAAGACGCCCGCGGCGCTGCACGTCACGCCCGAGGCCGATGGCGGCGGGCCTTTGGCCCGGGTGCGCGATGGCGACATCATCCTTCTGGATGCCGAGCGCGGCATCCTGGACGTGCAGGTCGATCCCGCCGAGTTTGCCAGCCGCGATGCGGTGCGCCATAGCCAGCCGGGTGCAGGCCTCGGCCGGGAATTGTTCGCGCCGTTTCGCGAGAAGGTGAGCGGGGCCGAGACGGGGGCCAGCGTGTTCGATGCCTGGGGCGGATCATGATCGAGGCCATTGTCGGGGATATCGGCGGCACCAATGCCCGTTTTGCTTATGCCAGCTTTGAAAATGGGCGCGTCAATCTGGCGAAAATCAAGGCGCTGCGCTGCGCGGATTTTCCCAATCTGGCCCAGGCTTTGCAGCATTACGCGCACGGCCTTGGCCAGGATTTGCCGCAGGCCGCCGCCTTCGCGGTTGCCGGCCCCGTGCGCGGCCAGGCCATCCGCTTCACCAATACGGGCTGGGGGTTTTCCGCGCGCGACATCGCCGAGGGCTTTGGCTTTGCCCGGGTGCGCTTGATCAATGATTTTACTGCCAATGCCATGGCCTTGCCGGTTCTGGCCGGGGAAGAGCTGGCCCCGATGGGCGGGCCCGATGCGCCCGCGCCAGGCGCGCAGCCGGTGCGGGCCATTTGCGGGCCGGGCACGGGCTTTGGTGTCAGCGCCCTGGTGGGCGATTATGCTGTGCAGGGCGAGGGCGGCCACACGGCTTTTGCACCCGGCGATGAGATCGAAGACCACCTCTTGGCCTATCTGCGACCGCTTTACGGGCGGGTTTCGGTGGAGCGGCTGCTCTCGGGGCCAGGCCTGGCGGATATGGATGCCTTTTTCGCGCAAGAGGCGGGCAGCGCCCGCAAGCTCAGCCCCGAAGAGGTGACGCGGCGCGCCTTGGATGGCACGGATGGCATCGCGCTTTTGGCGTTGGAGCGGTTTTGCGCGGTATTGGGCGCGGTATCGGGCGATCTGGCCCTGCTCTATGGCGCGGAATCGGGCGTGTTCATCGCCGGGGGCATCGCGCCCAACATGCTGGATTTCCTCAGGGCCAGCCGCTTTCGAGCCCGTTTCGAGGACAAAGGCCGCCTTTCCTATTTCGTCACGCCCATTCCCAGCTATTGCGTGCTGCGATCCGATTTGGCGATGGTGGGCTGCGCGGCGGCATTAATGGCGCATGAAGGGGAAATGGCATGATCCTGGAACAGATGCTGGCGCTTTCGCCGGTCATGCCGGTGGTGACCATCGCCGATGCGGCCTCTGCGCCGCTTCTGGCCCGCGCGCTCTTGGCCGGGGGCATCGGCGCGATCGAGATCACCTTGCGCACGCCGGCGGCTTTGGAGGCCATCCGCCGCGTGGCGGGTGAGGTGCCGCAGATGGCGCTGGGGGCCGGGACGATTTTGAGCGCGGCCGATGCCTATGGTGCCGCCGAGGCGGGCGCGCATTTCCTGGTCAGCCCCGGGCTGACCCCGGCCTTGGCGCAGGCCGCACGCGATTGCCCCGCGCCCTTGCTGCCCGGTGTGGCCACCGCTTCGGAGGCCATGCTGGCTCGCGATGCGGGCTTTCGGCTGTTGAAACTGTTTCCCGCCGAGGCGGCGGGCGGGCGGGCTCTGCTCAAGAGCCTGGCCGGGCCCTTGCCGGATCTGCGCTTTTGCCCGACGGGCGGCATCAGCCTCGAAAGCGCGCCAGATTATCTGGCGCTGGCCAATGTCGTGTGCGTTGGCGGCTCCTGGATCGCCACGGATGCGGCGATCGCGGCCGGCGATTGGGCGGGAATTACTGACCGGGCCCGCGCCTGCGCTGCCCTGCGGGCCTGAAGGGCCTTGATTATCGGTCTGATGCAAAAGACATCGATGAGGTCATTGGCTATGCGGTGTTTGAAATCCACGGCGTGATCAAGGCCGCGCTGCGAGATCACATCGACGGGCCGGCCCAGGACATGCTCCAGTTCTTGCGAGATGCGGGCGAGTGCGAAAAGTCCGGGGGCGGTGCCGTCGGGTGTATCTACGATCACATCGATATCGCTGCCTTCATCGGCTTGATCGCGCGCGACCGAGCCGAAAAGGTAGGCGTGCGCCACCCCAAGCGCGGTTAAGCGGGCACGGTGCTGTCGAAGGCGCTTGAGGGCTTCATCGCGGCGCATCAGCAACACGTACGCACAAGCGCTTCGTCAACAACATTCAGACAGGCCCTCGCGGCAACGCGGCCCTTTTGGGGGCATCAATAGCTCAATTTGGCCTTCACATAGACATAGCGCCCGTTCACCCCGATGGGGGAGAGGATGTCAAAGGGCAGATTGCCAAAGAAGTTGATATCCGCGCTGGAGGGATCGGGATAATTATCGGCCAGATTTTGACCGCCGATGGAGAGGCGCAGATGCTCCCCGAAGCGGCGCGCGGCCTCCACATCGAGCGCCCATTCCGCACCATAGCGCTGGGACGGCTCAAAGCCGCCGCCAAAGTTGAACACCCGCTCGGCGCTGCCGAAGCGCGACAGCCGGATCAGCCCATCCCATTGGCCCTTGGCATAGGTGGAAGAGAGGATCAGCTTGGTGCGCGGGGTGGCGGTTTGCAGGGTGTTGAGTTCTTCCACGCCGATCAGCGCCAAGGTCGGATCGAGGGCCCGCAATTGCGGGGTTGTCGCTGCAAAATCCGTGACATCCGTCCGCGAATAATTGAAGGCACCGGAAAGGCCAAGATCGCCGCCAAAAACCTGTGCCTTGTAGGTTAGCACCGCATCGACGCCAAACGTGCGCGTATCGACCGCGTTGGTGAAAAAGCGCACGCTTTGTGTGCCCGCGCCGCCGGGCAGGGAGGCGATGGCGGTTTCGATGGCGCTGCCGAACAGGCGCTCGGAAAGCGTCACGCGATCATTCACCCGGACCCGGAAGGCATCCAAGGTCGCGGTGAAATTGCTGGCCAGATTGAGCACAAAACCGGCGCTGGCGCTGAAGGCGCGCTCCTGGCGCAGATCCTGCGCGCCCAGCGCGCGCGCGATCGGATCACTGACCGGCACCGTGCGCGTGGAGATCAAGGCCCGGTTATCGCCGAAATTGGTGGAACGATCGGCAAAGCCGATCTGCGCCAGATTGGGCGCGCGGATGGTGTTGCCCAACGCCCCGCGAATGGCCAATTGCGGCACGATTTCATAGCGGATGGAGCCCTTGCCCGAGCCGGTGGAACCGAAATCGGAATACCATTCATAGCGCCCCGAGGCGGAAAGCTGAAGTTTCGGCGTTGGATCGGCCGAGATTTCTCCGTAGACGGCAAAAACGTCACGGCTGATGTCGCGCGTGTCCTGCGGGGTCAGGCCCGGCGCGCCCTGCGCGCCGATGGCGAGATCGAACGGGCCGGCCTGGAAGGAGGCCGGCTCACCGGCTGAGCTTTGGAAGCCCTCGCGCCGATATTCCGCGCCGCCGGCGATGCTGACTTCGCCAAGCAGGGCCAAAGCGCCGAGATCGCGCGATACGTCAAAATTGACGCTGAGCTGGCCGTTTTCATACGCGGCGGAGCGAAATTGCGTGGGGCTTTGTGCGCCCAAGGATGGGTTCAGCGAGTTGACGACGCCATATTCAAAACGGTTTTTGCCATAGGTGATTCCGAGATCGGCGGCAAAGCCGGCCAAGGGAAATTGCACCCCGCTGGAAATGTTGAAATCGAGATTGTCGCCCGTGGTGCGCGGCAGATAGCCGTTGGGATAAACCGCCCGCACATTATCGAAGGCATCGGGATAGCGGAAAAACAGGCCGCCTTCCGTCTGGCGCTGGCCAAACGTGCCGAAGGTGTAGATCGTGGCCGCGCCGATCGGCACTTCCGAATTGAGCCACAGATTATAGGTTTCGGTTTCGGGATCGCCCTCGAAATAATTGCGCTGGCCCTGCAAAGCCAGATTGGCCGGTGTTTGATCCACGAAGAAGGGGATCTGATCAAAGCCGGCGCGGTTGGTGGCATTGCGATTGATGTATTCGCCGCCGAAACGGATAAAGCCGCGCTCGAAGATCGGCACGCCGCCTTCGGCCTCGAACACGTATTGCTCCCCGTCCGAGAGGGTCTGGTTGATCGGATCGACGCGGGTGATCTGCGTGCCATAGCTGCCCGTCAGCTCGAAGCCGCTTGGCCGATCATCCAGCACCACATTGATGACGCCGGCAATGGCATCCGAGCCGTATTGCGCGCCCGCGCCGTCGCGCAGCACCTCTACCCGCTTCACGCCGCCCAAGGGCAAGGTGTTGAAATCCACGGCCGCGACGCCGCGCCCGATCTTGGTTTCGCTATTGACGACGGACGAGGTGTGGATGCGCCGCCCGTTAACCAACACCAGCAGTTGATCGGGGCTAAGCCCGCGCAGCTGGCCGGCCCGCACCGAATCGGACGTGCCGGAATTGGATTGGCGCGGAAAATTGAAGGAGGGTGCCGAAATGGCCAGTGCCTGGCCAAGCTCATTGCCCACCACGCCGGC
Source organism: uncultured Caulobacteraceae bacterium (assembly GCA_964484435.1). GTDB lineage: Bacteria > Pseudomonadota > Alphaproteobacteria > Caulobacterales > Aquidulcibacteraceae. The sequence goes on along the minus strand of CAZAGL010000001.1, from coordinate 11,557 downwards.
ATTGGCCAGCGCCTCGGCGCTGAAGGTATCGACGGGCACGGGCGTATCGAGCGCGGTGCGCTCTTTGGTGCGCGAGCCCAGCACCACGATTTCATCGCTATTGGCCGTCTGCGCCAGCGCCCCGTCGCACAGCGCAAAAAAGCTGAACGCGGCGATATAAGCGATTTGCGTGCGCATGGGGGCAATATCCATCATCATTTGGGCAATCTATCCGTGCTCTAACCTGTTTTGGGAGCTTGACGCAACATTCCCTTGCGAAAGGTTGACGATCGCAGCGGGGCCGTGCCTGCCAAACCACACAGTAATACTTAACATTGGGTGCGCAGATTTCTGATGCCTCGCGAACTTCTGGTGCTGAAGGCCATCTTGGCCTGTGGGCGGGCGTGGCCATGGCCGTGGGCATGGTGGTGGGCGCGGGCATCTTCAAAAGCCCGACGGCCGTGGCGCAAAACACGCCGGATGTCGTTTGGCTGCTGGGTCTATGGGCCTTGGGGGGCGTTATCAGCCTGATTGGCGGGCTGTGTTACGCCGAGCTGTGCGCCGCCTTTCCCAATCGCGGCGGAGATTATCATTTTCTGCGCTTGGCCTATGGGCGCACGATGGGATTCTTGTTCGCCTGGGCGCGCTTCCTGGTGGTCAATACCGGCTCCTTGGCTTTGCTGGGCTTTGTGCTGGGCGATTATCTGCAAGCCGTGCTGCCCTTGGGGCCATATGGCCCGGCCATCTATGCGGCGATTGCCGTGCTAGCGGTGACGGGGCTGAACCTGCGCAAGCTCAGCGCCGGCGTGGAGGCGCAAGAATGGCTGACTTGGGCGCTGTTGCTGGGCCTGGCTGTGGTCATATTGGCCGGATTTTTGGCGGCCGGGCAGATCGCGCCGCCGAATGAGGCGCAAGCCCCGCCTGCGCCTTTGCATTTTGGCCAGGCCCTGGTGCTGGTTTTGCTGGCTTATGGCGGCTGGAACGAGGTGACTACGCTTTCGGCCGATTTGCGCGGCGGGCCCAAGGCCATGCTGCCTTTGCTGATCATCAGCCTCGGCATCATCACGGCCCTCTATCTGGCGGTCAATGCGGCTTTGGCCTATGGGCTGGGCTTTGGCGGGCTGGCGCAGGCGGCGGCCCCCGCTTATGCCGTCGTGGAAAAGGGGATGGGCGAAATCGGGCAGATCCTGATCTTGGGCATCGTCTTTGCCGCGGTGATCACCTCGATCAACGCCACGGTGATCGCCGGCTCGCGCACGACGTTCGCGGCCGCCGCCGATTGGCCCCAATTGCGGTTCCTGGCCGGTTTCGATGCCAAATCGGGTGTGGCCCGATCCGCCTCCATCGCGCAATGCCTGGTGGCTTTGGCGCTGGTTGGCATGGGGGCGATCAGCCTCGAGGGTTTTCGCACCTTGGTGGATTATACCGCGCCGGTTTACTGGCTGTTTTTGAGCTTGAGCGGCCTGGCGGTGATCGTGCTGCGCGTGCGCCTGCCCAAGATCGAGCGGCCGTTCCGCACGCCGCTATTTCCCCTGGCCCCCCTGATCTTCGCCAGCGCGGGCGGCTATATGGTCTATTCCAGCATTTTGTATGTGCGTCAGGGGGCTATAATCGGCCTGGGCGTGTTGGCTTTGGGGGCGTTGGCGGCGGCCTTCCTGCATTGGGGGGAGGCGCGCGCCTCCTCACGCGCCCAACAGAAATAGCAGCGGCGTATCGAGGCGGGCGTTCCAGGAATTTTCCTCATGCGCAGCGCCGGGAAAGCGCTGCGTCACCCAGTTCCGGCCAAAGCGAAAGCCCTTGGCGGCCAGCGCCTGATCCACCTGCTGCTGATAGGGCTCATAGGCACCATCCAGCGTCTGGGTGCCGTAATCGAAATACAGGCGATGCCGCTCGGGATCGAGGGCGCTGTTCAGCACGAAGGCGCGCTCGGCGGCGATGATGGCGGCGCGCCAATCGGCCTCATCCCAGCCGCCGCGGGCGGGCACCGAAAGCGGCCAATGCGTGGAAAGGCAGGCCGCGGCCCCGAACGCGCGCGGATGGCGCATCAGCGCATAAAGCGAAATCAGGCCGCCCATGCTGGAGCCCATCAGAACATGATGCTCAGACCCGCGCCTCGTGCGGTAATTGGCCTCGATATAGGGCTTCAGCTCCAGTGCCAGGAAATCAGCATAGCCATCGGAAAGGATCGGCCCGCCGGCATAGGCGCGCATCTTGTCTTGCAGGGCATCGGGCAACAGCGCCACCAGATCGGCGGGCGCGTATTCGCGCGTGCGCAGCGGCGTGTTCCAGATGCCGACAAGGATCACGTCCTCGATTTTCCGATCGGCACGGAGCTGGAGAACATGCTGATCGACGGCCCAGATCTTGTTCCAGGTGGAATTGGCGGGATCGAACAGGTTTTGCCCATCGTGCATGTACAGCACGCGAGAGCGCTTTTTGCCCTTAGCATAATCGGGCGGCAGCCAAATATCCACCCGCCGCGCCGCCACAGATTGCGAGGGGAAGGCATCGAGGCGGATGAATTCACCGCGCGCAATTGGTGCTTGGGCTTGCGCGGCGGCCAGATCGGGCCCAAGCGGGGCCAGCCCCGTGAGCGCCATGCCGGCCAGGATGAAACGCCTGTTCATCGCAAGATTCCATGATCTATGGCGTGATCTTAGCGAAAGGATGGGCGTCATGCAAAGCCAGGGCTCGACAAGCGCCGTCATTCAAGGGAAGTTGTAGAAAAACTACATCGCCTTGGGGAGTGGATATGGAACGCAAGCCCTTGCTTGGCTTTTGGCAGATCTGGAATCTGTCCTTCGGGTTTTTCGGCATTCAGATTGGCTTTGCCCTGCAGGGGGCCAATGTCAGCCGGATTTTTCAGACACTCGGCGCGCCCATCGAATCCCTGCCGATTTTGTGGATCGCCGGGCCGGTGACCGGGCTGATCGTGCAGCCCTTGATCGGGCATTTCTCGGATCGCACCTGGGGGCCTTTGGGCCGCCGACGCCCCTATTTTCTGGCCGGGGCGATTTTGACCTCTCTGGCTTTGCTGGTTTTGCCCAACGCGCCCTTTCTCTGGCTGGCGGCGGGGGCGTTTTGGATCCTCGACGCTTCGCTCAACATCGCTACCGAGCCCTTCCGCGCCTTTGTCGGCGACATGCTGCCAACCGAGCAGCGCACCCGTGGCTATGCCATGCAAGGCGTGTTCATCGGGGCAGGGGCTTTGCTGGCTTCGGCCGCGCCCTTCATGCTGACCAAATGGTTTGGCGTGGCCAATTCCGCGCCGGAGGGGATCATTCCCGATTCCGTCAAGCTCTCATTCTATATCGGGGCGGCGGCGCTGACGGCCGCGATTCTCTGGACGATCCTCACCACCAAGGAATATCCGCCAGAACGCCTCGCCGCCTTCACAGAGCCGCCCAGCCTGTCTCGCGAGGAACTGCGCCCGGGGGCGGGGGCCGGCTATTATCTGCGCATGGGCGCGGCGTTGTTGGGGCTTGGCCTGCTGGGGAGCTGGGCCATCTGGCATTGGCACGCCGAGGCGCAGCTTTTTGTGCTCAGCATCGGGATTGTCCTTTTGGGGTTTGGCTTTCTCATCAATGCCTGGCTGGAACACGCCCAGCGCACCGATCAGTTTTTCAGCCAGATCCTCAGTGATCTCACCGCCATGCCCAAGGTGATGCGCCGGCTGGCCTTCGTGCAATTCTTTTCCTGGTTTGGCCTGTTCGTGATGTGGATTTATTCCACGCCCGCTGTCACTGCCCATCATTTCGGCGCGCAAGGCCCGAACGATACTCGCTATGGTGATGGGGCCGATTGGGTGGGGGTGATGTTTGCGGTCTATAACGGGGTGGCGGCGATTTATTCGTTCTTTTCGCCGGCTTTGGTCGGCCGGTTTGGCAAGCGCCCCGTGCATGCCCTCAATCTGCTGTGCGGCGGGGCGGGGCTGGCCTCGTTTTACTTCATCCGCGATCCCAATTGGCTGCTCTTGTCGATGGTGGGAGTGGGGATGGCCTGGTCTTCGATCCTCACCTTGCCCTATGCCATGCTGGCCGATGCCCTACCGGCGCAGAAAATGGGGGTGTTCATGGGCATCTTCAATTTCTTCATCGTCATTCCGCAAATCATCGCCTCGGGCGTGCTGGGCGCGATTTTGACGCATTTTTTAGGGGGCGATGCCGTGCGCACGCTGCTTTTGGGCGGCGGCTCGATGGCCATCGCGGCCTTGGCCACCTTTTGGATCCCCCGCCAGGAGCGGGCGGCTTCAGATTAGGCCGCGCGCACCGTCTCTAAGAAGCTGGTGATATCGGCGCGCAATTGCTCGGTGCGGGCCGACAATTGCTGGGCCGCCTCCAGGCTGACGCGCGCGCCTTCGCCGGTTTTTTGCGCATCGCCCCGCAATTCGGTGGCGGCGCTGCGCACATCGGCTGAATTGCCGGCTATCTCGCTCATCGAGCGGGAGATTTCCGAAACCGCGCCGTATTGCTCGGCCGTGGCATTCACGACCCCCAGCGCGATTTTTTCCACCGCCTGGATGGATTGATCGATCAGCTTCATGGCCGCCACCGCATCATGCGTGCTGGTGCGGATTTCATCGGCCTTGCGGCCGATTTCCTGCACGGCCTGCGAGGTTTGATCGGCCAGGGCCTTGACCTCGCTGGCCACCACGGCAAAGCCGCGCCCGGCGCTGCCGGCCCGCGCCGCTTCGATCGTGGCGTTCAGCGCCAAAAGATTGGTGCGGCTGGCGATGGTGCCGATCAGCGCCACCACTTCGTGGATATGGCCCGCCACGTTGGAAAGATGCTGCACGCTGGCCGCGGTTTTTTGGGCGCGGGTCACGGCGGTGCTGGCCACGCTGGCCGCTTCTTGCACTTGGCTGCCGATCGAGGCGGCGGTGGCGTTCATTTCTTCGGTGGCGGCGGCCACGATCTGCACATTCATGGCTGCCGAATCGGAGGTGATGGCCACCGTCTCGCTGACCCGGGCCGAGCCTTCGGCCGCCTGCGTCAACGAGCGCGCATTGCGTTCCAGATCGTCCGCTGCTTGGGAAAGCTTTTCCACATTGGCCGAAATGCTGCTTTCAAAGCGATCGGCCAGAGCCAGCAATTCCTCGCGGCGCGTTTGCGCCGCGCGCAATTCCGATGCCTGGGCCGCTTCTTCCAACATGTTTTTTTCCAGCAGGCTGTTCTTGAAGCCGGCCACGGCCTCGGCGATGGCCCCGGTTTCGTGCTTGTCCGTCATGTAAGGCGGCACCACGCTGAGATCGCCATCCATCAAGCGGCGCATGGCGGCCAGCTGCACGCGGATGCGTGAACTGATGCCGCGCGCGATCAGCACGGAAAGAATGCCCGAAATGGCCAAAAGCCCCAGCACAACCGAAAGCGTCACCGCGAAGGTGGTGGCCGTTTCTTTTTGCCGCTTGGCCAAAACCGCATCGGTTTGATCATAGGTGGCGATCCAGGCCGTGTTCACCGCTTCGATGGCCGATTTCGCGGCCGCATCGACATCCCCGGCCTCGATCTGCGTTTCGCCGGAGAAGACGGCATCGGAGGCGCTGAAGCCGGCATCATCCAGTTCGAACAAAGCCGATTCCAAATCCGAAAAAATCGGCTTGAGCACTTCGGCGGCGGCCGGATCATCGCTTTCGATATTGGCCAGGGCGTCGTTGATCAGCAGCATGGTGCGGCTGAGCTTGGAATAGGCCCCCACCAGGGCCAGGCGGTCTTCGAGCGGCTCCAGGGAATGATGCGCGCGCTCGCGCACATCGGCTGCCACGCGCACGATTTCCGGCAAGGAACTGGTCAACAGATCGAGGAGATAATAGGCATCGAGATCGGAATCGAGGATCAACCCCGCCGAGGAAGCGGCACCGCGGATGAGATCGGCCCCCTTGCTGACGCGCTCTGCGCTTGAGCCCTCGGCCTCGAAGGCCTTGATGCGCTCTTCCAGCCCCAATTGCACGCTTTGCGCGAGCGCTTCGGGGCTCATGGCCGGGGCGGGTTGCTCTTGGGCGGCGGCTACGAATTGCGGCCACAATTGGCGCAGATAATGCCGCCCCTTGTTTTCATCCTTGGCATAGCTCAATTCAATGAGGCTGGCGCGGGCCAGCAAGGTGATCGGCACGATTCCGCCAATGGCCATCAGGCCGGAAAGCAGGCCCAGCTTTTGTAGCAAAGACAGGCGGCTATGAAAGGCTGCGAGCACCGGCTACCTCGTTGGTCGAATCACGTAGCAAACTAGCGGCCAATTCCTTCGCGTAACGTAAACGCGAAGAGCCAAATATGTGGCGCTGGCGATAAACTCGCGCCATGGTTGTTTCGGTGGTTGGCGAAAACGCAGAATCGGCAAAGCGTTCGTCCGGCAATCGGCAAGGGGAGGCGCGGATGCAGTCAGAAAACCAGGGCCCGGCCCCTTCTTCGCCCATTCAGGCGGCGCGAATCGGCGTGATCATCCCGGCGTTGAACGAGGAGGCAGCCATTGGCGATGTGGTGCGCGCCGTGCTGGCGGCCGGCGCAGGGCAGATCGCGCAATGCCTGGTGGTAGATAACGGCTCGACCGATTTCACCGCGGCGCGCGCCTTCGGGGCGGGCGCGCAGGTCATCGCCGAGCCGGCGCGCGGCTATGGCGCGGCGTGCCTGGCGGGCATTGCCGCGCTGGCGAGTGATGTGGAGATCGTGGTCTTTCTCGACGGCGATGGATCCGACGCGCCAGAGGATTTTGCCAGCCTGGTTGCGCCCATTCTGGCCGGGCAGGCCGATTTGGTGATCGGGTCGCGCATAGCGGGGCATATGGAAAAGGGGGCGATGACAGCCCCGCAACGTTTTGGCAATTGGCTGGCCCCTGCGCTGATTCGCGCCCTGTGGGGCGTGCACTTCACTGATTTGGGCCCGTTCCGCGCCATTTCGCGCAGCGCGCTGGAGCGCCTGGCCATGCGCGATCGCGATTACGGCTGGACGGTGGAAATGCAGATCAAGGCGGCGCGCATGGGCTTGCGCTGCCTGGAACGCCCGGTTCAATATCGCCGGCGCATCGGGAAATCAAAAATTTCAGGAACCGTGCGCGGCGTCGTGCGCGCGGGGGGCAAGATCCTTTACGTCGTGCTGCGCGAAGCCTTGCGTAGGCGAAGGCGTGCTTTGCCCGCCACGCTTCCGGCATCCGCCGTGCTGGCGATGAAATGAACGTGATGTGTTTGCGCCGCGCTGTGCTGCGTGCTGGTGGTGAACGCAAGGCAGTCGTATAGCTGATCCTGCAAAACCAAAAGATGGCCGGCGTTAACATGATTGTAAAAGCTTGGAGCCATGAGAGGTGCCTTGGGGCTCACAGAATGTCGGTCGGTTCTGCCATGAGCGTGTGGGGCGGTTGGCGTAACGGAATTTCTGCGCCCATCCTGCCCGATGTCATAAAGTTCAGCGGATTAATCGATGTCCTAGAGAGATGGAGTGCATCATGCAGGCGTGGAAACATTTCACCTGCGGCCTAATTGCTGCAATGTTTGGGCTGTTTGCTTGGGGCTCGGCCAAGGCGGCCATCGATGACGCGGCGTTTGATCGCCTGCTTGGCCGCTATGTGGTGCAGAGCCAGGATGGCGTGAACCGCGTGCGCTATGCCGATTGGAAGGCCAGCACGCCCGATGTCGCGGCGCTGGAGGCCTATATCAAGGGCATCGAGGCGACGCCGATCTCCAAGCTCTCGCGCGATGCACAATTCGCCGCCTGGGCCAATCTTTATAATGCCATCACCATTCGGGTGATCCTGCGCAGTTATCCCGTCAAATCCATCCGCGATATCAAAAGCACCGGCACGCTCAGCCCCAAGGCCTTGCTCGGCCCATGGGAAACCAAGGTCGCGACGATTGAGGGCAAGAGATATTCCCTCGATGAGATTGAGCACGGCACCTTGCGGGCCAAGTTCAAGGATCCGCGCGTGCATTATGCCGTCAATTGCGCCAGTTTCGGCTGCCCCAATCTGCCAACCAAAGCCTGGCGCGCCGCGACATTGAGCGCGGATCTGGACGCGGCGGCCCGGGCCTATATCGGCAATCCGCGCGGCGTAAGCGTCACGCCCGATGGGCTGCAGCTTTCGGGCATTTATGATTGGTTCAAAACCGATTTCGGCCCCAATGAAGCGGCCCTTTTGGCCCATCTCAGCAAATATTCCAGCCCGGCCCAGGCGGCCAAGATCGCCGGTGCCCCGGGCATCGCCGGTTATGGCTATGACTGGAGCCTCAACGAAATCCGGAGCGCGAAATGAGTGTGACCGAACAGCCCATGCCCGCCGCCAAAAAGCCGGGCCTGCTGCGATTTGCCCCATTGGCCGTAATCGGTCTGGCCGTGGCCCTGGTGTTCGCCATGGGCTGGCACAAATACATTTCGTTTGACGTATTGTCGCAAAATCTCGCGGCGCTCGATGCCTGGGTGCGCGCCAATCTGATCTTGGCCATGCTGGCCTTTGGCCTTACCTATGCCATCGTGGTGGCGCTGTCTTTGCCCGGTGCCGCGGTGCTGACGCTGACAGGCGGGGTGTTGTTCGGCTGGATCGGCGTGATGCCGACCGTGCTGGGTGCCACCTGCGGGGCAACGGCCTTGTTCATTGCGGCCAAAACCGCCTTCCGCGATGTGTTCGCGGCGCGCGCCGGCGGGTTCGTCGCCAAATTCGAAGCCGGATTTCGGGAGAACGCGTTTTCTTACATGATGGTTTTGCGCCTCGTGCCGCTGTTTCCTTTCTTCATCGTCAATATCGTTCCGGCCTTTTTGGGCGTGAAGCTGCGCACCTATTTCTTCGCCACGCTGTTCGGGATCATTCCCGGCTCCATGACGTACACTCTGATCGGGGCGGCTGGGCGCGATACGATCGCCCAAGGCGGCAAGCTGGATCTGGCCGGTGCCCTTACCCAGCCGACGGTGCTGGCGGCCATTGTCGGCCTGATCGTGCTGTCGCTGATCCCTGTTTTCTACAAGCGGCTCAAGGCCAGCAAGCCGCAGGAGATGGCATGATGCGCAGCCCGGATTTGGCCGAAGATAAAGCGGATCTGGTTGTCATCGGGGCAGGCTCGGGCGGGCTTTCGGTGGCTTCGGGGGCGGCCCAGCTTGGCCTCAAAGTTGTGCTGTATGAGCGCGGCGAAATGGGTGGGGATTGCCTGAATTCCGGCTGCGTGCCGTCCAAGGCCTTGATCGCCGCCGGTAAAAGCGCGCATGCCATGCGCCATGCGGCGCGCTTCGGCATCGCCAATGCCGAGCCGCAGGTGGATTGGGCCAAGGTGCGCGCGCATGTCGCGGATGTCATCGCCACCATCGCCCCGATCGATAGCCAGGAGCGCTTCGAGGGGCTTGGCTGCCGTGTGATCCGCGAGCATGCGCGCTTTGCTGATCCGCAAACGATCGTTTCGGCCTCTTCACGGGTGCGGGCTCGGCGCATCGTGATCGCCGCGGGCGGGGGGCCGGCCGTGCCGCCCATTCCCGGCCTGGCGCAAACGCCATATTACACCAATCTCAACATCTTCCAGATCCCGGATTTGCCCAAGCATTTGATCGTGCTCGGCGGCGGGGCCATCGGCATGGAACTGGCGCAGGCGTTCCGCCGGCTTGGCTCGGATGTCACGTTGCTGGAAATGGAGCGCTGCCTCGGGCGCGATGACGCGGAAGCGGCGGCATGTGTCGTGGCGGCTTTGCGGGCCGATGGGGTTGTCATCCGGGAAGGGGCCAAGGCCGTCCAGGTTTCGGGCCAGGCGGGGGCCGTCAGCGTCGAGATCGAAGAGGCGGGCGCGCGCTCGCGCATTGATGGCACGCACTTGCTGGTGGCCGTTGGGCGCAGCGTGCACACCGACGGCCTCGATCTGGAAGCCGGTGGCGTGGCGTTCGACAAAACCGGCGTGATCAACACACCCTATCTGCGCACCAATAATCCGCGCGTTTGGGTGGTGGGCGATATCAGCGGGCGCGAAAAGTTCACCCATGCGGCCGGCTTTCATGCCAGCGTGTTCGTGACCAATGCGCTGTTCAAGGTGAAGATGCGGGCCGATAGCTCGCCCATGCCGCACGCCACCTATACCGAGCCGGAACTGGCCCAGATCGGTTTGAACGAGGCGCAGGCCAAAGACCAGTTCGGCGATAAGGTGATGGTGACGCGCTGGGGCTTTCACGAAAACGATCGCGCCCAGGCCGAGCGCAGCCATGAGGGCTTCGCCAAGCTGGTGATCGGGCCCAAGGCCAAAATCCTCGGCGCGACGATCGTGGGCGAAGGGGCCGGCGATCTGATCCAGATCGTCACCTTGGCCATGGCCAATGGCCTCAGCGTGCGGGCCTTCACCAAATACATCGCGCCCTATCCAACGCGCGGCGAAATCGTCAAGCGCTTGGCCAGCGCCTATTACAGCCCCACCTTGTTCAGCCCCCGCACCCGCAAGCTGATCTCGGTGCTTCAGCGCATTCCCTGATTGGGCTTGGGCAAGATCATGTGCCGGCCATCGAAGGCCAAGGCGGCCAGGATGGCGGCCCATTCCAGCGCCTGTGCCGCGGGATGAATGGCAAATAGCGCGAGGCCGGATCCCGGCAATTGCTGGCCGCTGCAATAGCTGAGCAGCAGCGCCCCGGAGGCCACCCAAGGCCAGATTTGGCGTGCGCCGCAGGCAAAGGGCAGGCCCCAGAGCAGATACCAGGGATTGATCACGGGAGAGACCAGCAGCACGCAGCCGAACACGGCATGATAAGGATAAAGCGGCGATGCCGCTTTGGCCCGAATATGCACGATGGCGATGGCCGCCACCGCCAGCGCGCCGAGCAGCAGCTTTGCGGGCACGGCCCCGATCGCGCCCGCCGCCCAGGCATAGGGGCCGGCATTGAATTGCCATTTGGCGGCGAAGGCCGCCAGCCCAGCGAGATCGCTGGCGTGATGGCCCCCCAAGATCACGAAGGGCAGATAGGCCAGCACGAGGGCGCAGGCGGCGGCCAAACCGCCAATCGCCGCGCCGCGCAAATCGGGGCGAAGGCGCAGCAAAGCCGGCCAGGCCGCCAGGGCTGAAAGCTTGATGCCCGCCGCCAGGCCAAGGCAGGCCCCGAACAGCACGCTGGCGCGCCGCGCCCCCAAGATGAGGCCAAGGAGCAAAGCCAAAGCCAAAAGCCCATCGGGATGGCCAGAAAGGGCGATTTCCTTGAAGGCCAGGGGGCTCCAGGCATAAAGCGCTACCCTGTCGGCCGGCAGGCGGCGCAGCAACAGGAGAATGAGGCCTAGATTGCCCAAGCACAGCAGCGCGCGCAGCACGCGCTCTTGCCCCGGGCCCAAACCATGGCTGAGCCAAAAAAGCATCTGCAGCACGGGGCCGTAAATCGTCGGTGTTTCGGGATAATTGATCCCGTCCAGCACGCGGCGCATGAAGATGGGCACGCGCGGATTGGTAAAGAAGGCCTCCGGCGGCGGGCCATAGGGCGTGCCCGAAGTCGCGGTGCGATAGCCATCCCAAAGATAGCGATAAAAATCATCTTCAAAAAGGGGAATCCCGCATAATGCAATCGCGTGCAGGGCCAATGCCGATCCGAACACCAGCCTGGGAGACAGCGCCCAGCCGCGCCAGGCCGGGATGGCCGAGCCTGCCAACATG